>NZ_JAAFKD010000017.1:86486-158195 GCF_013299165.1 Microcoleus sp. bin38.metabat.b11b12b14.051 | reverse complement strand
ACCTGCATTTTTACTGCTCAGCGGTTTTTTCCTCACCAACAAACTAGAAAATCAAAATAATCCCGGCGAGGTAGTCAAAAAAAGACTGTCAAGAATTATACCACCCTACCTGTTTTGGTCAGTAGCGCTGTACATATTAAATAACTTGGGATCGCTGCCAAAATTTGATGTACTGTCATTACTCAGAGACATCCTGACAGGTTCGGTAATGCCTCCCTATTACTTCATCGTTGTGATTGTTCAATGCTACGGTTGGTGGTGGTTGCTAGTAAAATTAAAAGTTTTAAAATCCCAGAAAATTTTGGTTTTGGGTTTAATAATTCAAACAATTTTTACCATATTTTTTTACTTGACCGCTCTCAAATACATATCAATACCTCTACCTTTGATGGAACGCTGGATTTTCAGTTGGATTTTGCCATTTTCAACAGGTCTATTTTTGGGTGCAACCTATGACAAAATTCAACCAGTTCTCGAACGCATAAAAATGCTAGTTTTAGGAGCAACTATCCTAATTTATATAGCGAGCATTTGGGAATATTACCTGCTCAGCGGAGTTTCAGCGGAAGGATGGTTTCTGCGATCTTTCTTTAAAATATCTTCTCAAGGATATGCAATTTTATTCGTATTATCGATTCTCGCATTTTCTAAAAGTATCGCACTTCCCAGTAAAGTATCGGGATTAGTCAAAATATTGGCTGCTTATTCATTCCCGATATATCTCCTAGATTCGACAGTCGTGAGATATGTGGCGTTAGTCTATTATAAATTGCTCGATCCCGTACATCCGCTAGTGAAGTTGGGCTTTTTAGTGACAGGAAGTTTGTTCAGTTGTTTTGCGATTATTTACCTATTGCAGAAACTCCTACCCAAAAAATATAGCCCGTACATTCTAGGAATTTAATCGAATTTCGTGTTTCAACGAATGTCTTCATAAAACTGCTTGAGGTAGCTCGCGGGAACGCCAAAGCCCCACAAAAAACCGATCGCAATATAAATCCAAATTGCTTTAAATTCGCCCCAACGCGCCACTCGCCGATCGCTACTTTCCACTACCCGATTAACTAACTTAATTTTACCAAGTTGTACTAACTTCAAACACAAATCCGCATCCTCCATAATTGGCAGGGTGGCATCGAAACCTGCACATTCCCAAAAATCGCTGTGGCGGCAAAAAATAACTTGATCGCCAAACAGCAGGCGCAATCCTTTGACAAACAAATGAGGTTTAAATAACAGCGGGGCGTAGTAAGTTTTGAGGTAATTGTGCAGCGAAAAACCCCATCTTGTGTGCTGGGAACCAGCCATCAGCGAGATAAATCCGCCGCCGACAATTTCGGAATCGGATAATGTGTTTTGGATGACTGTTACGATGTCGTCGGGAACTAGAGTATCAGCGTGGAGGAAGCACAAAATGTCGCCTGTAGAGGTTTCTGCACCTAGGTTCATTTGCACAGAACGTCCTGCTATACTGCTAAAAATAACACGGGTGGTGGCGGAAAGCGCGATCGCCACTGTTTCGTCTTGACTGCCGCCGTCTACCACCAAAATCTCCCAAGCGGGAGGATTGAGAATGCTGAGTTGGCTGAGGGTGCGTTCCAGACAAGTCGCTTCGTTCAGGGTTGGGATGATAATAGAAACGCGAGCCATCTGGTTGAAATTTATGCCAAAACTATTATAATAAAAAACTGTGGCAATTCGCCACTTGATAGAAAATAGAACTTGCGCGTGCGGATTCAGAAACCCGGTTTCTGCCTGGAAACTTGTCACGAAACCTCTGATTTTTTACATAAATCTGGTTTTTTGGCGTTAGGATCGTGAATTAAATAATTTGTATAAGCTTGTGGGATGGGCGTCTCGCCCGCCCCTTTCGGACGGGCGAGACGCCCATCCCACAAGAACAATCACGCATTGCAGTTTATTTAATTCTCATTCCTTAGTTATATAAAATCAGCAAAAATGGAATCGCCCGCTGAATCTTCCACTAATTAGGACTGAAAAAATCGTGCAGAAAACAGAAGTAAAAAACGATCTAGAATTTTACGATGAAAATGCGGATAACTGGTGGGACGAAAATGCTAAAATCTACGCTCTCTACCATCTAAACAAACCCAGATTTGAGTTTTTCGACAGACACGCGACAAATTGGCGAGGGCTGAGAACCTTAGATGTCGGGTGCGGTGGCGGTTTTTCCTGCGAGTTTATGGCCGAGAGGGGCGCCGTGGTTTCGGGAATAGATCGATCTCAAAAGTGCATCGTAGCAGCTCAAAATCACGCAGTTACCAGCGGTTTCGAGATTGACTACAGGCAAGGTTTTGCCGAAAATATGCCCTACGCTGACAATAGCTTCGATGTTGTAATCTGCGTGGATGTTTTAGAACACGTTGCCGATTACAAAAAAGTTGTGTCTGAGGTTCACAGAATTCTCAAGCCTGGCGGACTGTTCTTTTTTGATACAATCAATCGAACTTTTTCGTCGCAAGTTGTGATGATTGGGCTGATGGAAAATATCTTGCAGGAAATTAGGCGGGGCGTTCACGATTGGGAAAAGTTTATTACCCCGGAGGAACTCTCTGCGGTAATGCGGGACACGGGTTTTGGCAACATTGAAATTAAAGGTTTTGATATGTTTGGAGAAATGGGGGCGGTTTTAAGCGAAATGTACGGTTTTTGGGGGAATTTTACAAGTGGAAAGCAACTATTTCCTTCGGGGGCAGTTTTCAAACAAGCGGCTCAACTTTTAACAGTTAATTTCGCTAACTATGTTGATTACAAAAAATCTGGGTTGTTTAAAATCCAAATTAATGAGGATACATCAATTATGTATGTGGGCGTAGGGGTGAAAAATTAGTCTGTTAATTGTTGATAGTTGACTTTTGCTATTAAGGGGCGGGTTTGAGAGGGATTTGTGCGATCGACCAAATCCATCTTAAACCCGCCCCAATTTTTTAAACACAACTGCATATAATTTGCAAGTATTTTGGAATTTGACCGATCGCCAATTCCAGCTAGAGCGCCCAAAACCACCGTTCTGTCTAAATTCAAGGCTGTAATACCCGCCATAATCTTCAGTGCAGACGTTTTTCGTTACAAATCTTAATATCTTAATTTTGACCATTGATCTAGATTGCATGGTAGCTTATTGAATATTAATTGCAATAACTGCCGGAAGTTAACAGTACCTGGAGGTCAATCACCGTGACAGCAGCAATAGTTTCCGCGTCAGCCTCGCGAATCAGCGAGGGGCAACCAGCCGATCGCCAAAAACTGATGAGTTTGGGTCAAAATTCCGAAATACCCGACCTGGATCACTCCACAGATGTCACCATAGCCGTCTTAGAAGGAGTGGGAACTCTCACGGTGTGCGATCGAACAGTCACTTTAACACCCGGAGTATTTGTGTTTGTACCCGCCGGCATCCCGCGCACTATAAAAGTAGCAACGACACTGAATTTGTTACTAATTGACTGCGAAGCCGACCCGGATCTGAGTGAGTCAGCTTGGTTGATGAATTTTCAACTTTAAGCAGATGAAAAAACAATGTCCTTGCTGCCTTGACTCCCTAATTTCTCAGGTTAGCCACAACCGTGTCTACTGTTTTTGTCTGAATTGCAGGCAAGAAATGCCAAGTTCGGACTCAAAAAAAAGAAATCTCAAGCACTATCAAATTTCACATTCGGAGTAACAATGTCGAAATCAATTGGTCTATTTTACGGAACTACAACTGGCAAAACTGAATCTATCGCTGACATGATTCGAGATGAATTTGGCGACGATATCGTAACTTTGCACGACATCGGTCGCGCTGAGTCTGATGATTTCGCCGAATACGAATGTCTGATTATCGCTTGTCCGACTTGGAATATCGGCGAACTGCAAAGCGACTGGGAAGGTTTTTTTACCGAACTTGATGATATTGATTTTAGTGGCAAAAAAGTAGCTTATTTGGGAACTGGCGACCAAGAAGGCTACCCAGATAATTTTATGGATGCAATGGGGATTTTGGCTGAGAAAATCTCGGATCAGGGCGGTGAAACTGTCGGTCAGTGGCCGGTAGATGGCTATGATTTTAATGAATCTAAAGCTGTAGTTAATGGCAAGTTTTTGGGTCTTGCTATTGATGAAGACAATCAATCGGATCTGACGGAAGCACGGGTCAAATCTTGGGTATCTCAACTCAAGAAAGAATTTGGCTTGTAGACTGGCAGTAGTAGCGGTAAGGTGCGCACTGCGCACCCTACATTTAAACGTTATGCTTAATTGATAAATAACTCGATATCCAACTTAAAATAGATGAAAGTTTGTTCAGATGACGTGCTTTGGTTAAGTGTAAGTCCTAGTTTGCAATGCTTCGATCGCTCTCTACTTGCCTACTTAAATCATTCTGTGCCGGTGCAAGTATGGGAATACCATCAAACTGAAGACGAAGGTTGCTCTTTGGATATGGCTGTTGAGCTTTTGCACGATTTTTTGACAATTCGCGATCGCCCAATTCATCTCATGGGCCACAGTACCAGCGGATTAGTTGGCTTAATGTACGCGCGCCGCTATCCTGAGAAAGTAAGTTCTTTGGCACTTTTAGGTGTGGGTGTGCCATCTGCGATTAATTGGCAAGCACATTACTACACGCATCTTTCAGCTTTTCCCTGGAGTGGCAAACAAGTTTTAAGTCAAATGGTACGTGATATGCTAGGATTCCAAAATCAAAGTATCAATCAAAAATTTATACCATATTTTGAGGATGACTTAGCCTGTTCTCCTTCTCCTCACTCTTTATTTAGGGTAATTAATTCTAGGGATGAAGGTGTGGAAGTACCTTTGTTGATATGTAGTAGCAAAACGGATTTTGTGGCATCTCCTATTGTGATGCGCCGCTGGTCGAAATTTATCAAAAAAGGCGATCGCTTTTGGGAATGTCCAGACGGGCGGCATTTTTTCCATCACTTCTATCCAGAAGAAGTCGGCGAGGAAATACTAAATTTTTGGCTATCTCTACACAGTCGCCAACGGGTTTTAGATTTGAGATTTTAGGTGCGATTGCTATTCATTGCTCTATTTATTCCGAAACAGCCGCATTCCATTTGCCGTCACGATTAATGAAGTTCCCGTGTCAGCCAAAACTGCAACTGCTAACCCGACAAACCCAAAGGTTCCCAACAACAAAAACAGCGCTTTTGTGACCAACGAAAAAATCACATTTTGCTGAATCACATTTACAGTGCGGCGGCTCAAATCGACTGCATAAACGAGTTTTCTCAAGTCGCTACCAACTAATACCACATCGGCGGTTTCTAATGCTATATCAATGCCACCAACTGCAAAGCTGATATCGGCGGCGGCTAAAGCGGGGGCATCGTTAATGCCGTCGCCTACCATTCCGACGGTTCCCAAATTTCGCAATTGTTGAATTGATTGGAGTTTGTCGAATGGCAGCAATTCTGCTTTATACTCAGATAGGTTGAGTTGTTGGGCTATTTGCTGAGCTACAAAAGTGCGATCGCCCGTGAGCATCACCAAATTGTTCAAACCCATCTGTTTTAGCATATATACGGCTTCTCCAGCTTCCAGCCGCAAGCCGTCAGCCAAAGCAATCACTCCCAACAAACCGCGACTACTGCCAACTAAAACGGGAGTTTGACCTAATTTTTCAATCTCATCTAGCAGAGAGACGGCTGATTTTGACAGTTCGATATTTTGGTCGGCAAATAATCGGCAATTTCCGACAAAATACAGGTTGTTGCCAAACTTCGCCGCAATCCCTTTACCTGGATAAGCCATAAAGTCTTCAGGAGTTTCTAACTCAATTCCTGCTTCCTCCGCTTTGGTAACAATTGCCTTAGCTAAAGGATGTTCCGATTGTTTTTCCAAACAAGCTGCAATTAACAATACCGCGCTGGCGCTCAATTCTCCTAAGTCGTAAATTTTTTGGACAACTGGTTTACCTTCAGTCAAAGTTCCGGTTTTATCAAAAGCCAGACTCTTGATTTTTCCCGCATTTTCTAAGCCGTTTCCGCCCTTAAATAACACGCCTTGACTGGTGGCGGCACCGATGGCGCTGACAATGGAAACCGGAGTGGAAATTACTAAGGCGCAGGGACAGGCTATGACTAACATTACCAGGGCGCGGTAGCACCAGATGCTGAACGGTTGACCAAAAATTAAGGGCGGAATTACTGTCAGGGCGATCGCACTTACAATCACAATAGGAGTATAAATCTCTGCAAATTTGTCCACCCACTGCTGAGTTGGTGCGCGACTCGATTGTGCCGACTCGACTAAGTGAACAATTTTCGCAACCGTGGTATCATTCGCAGTGTGAGTAACTCTGACTTCCAAAAAGCCAGTTTGATTTAAAGTTCCGGCAAAAACGCGATCGCCCGTTTGCTTATCTTCCGGGATAGATTCACCCGTAATTGGCGATTGGTCAATGCTTGAATTCCCCGCTACAACTATCCCATCTAATGCCACCCTTTGGCCAGGGCGAATAGTCAAAATTTCTCCAACTTGAATTTCCTCAACCCGCACAGTCACTTCCTGATTATTGTCGCGCTTGACAGTTGCCGTCGGAGGTGTAATATCCATTAAACTCGCAATCGCATGGCGAGTGCGGCTGAAAGTGAAAGTTTGCAAAGTTGTTCCCAGACTAAACAGGAAGATAACTAACGCCGCTTCAAACCAATCGCCTAAAGCCACCGCGCCAATTACCGAAATAGTCATCAACAAATTCATGTCGGCGCGACGCAAGCGCAACTCCATCAGGCCCGCGCGGGCGATCGGAAATCCAGCTACAATCATACCGATACCGTAAAAAGCCCGCGATATCCAGATTGTCAGGGCTAAATTCTGAGTCAGCAATCCCAGGATTAATCCTATTCCAGCTAAAATGACACTTTGTCCCCGGCGATTGCGAATCCAGAATTCCCAGTTTGTTGGATCGGGTTTTTGAGCTTTCTGGACGGTAGAATGCTGGTGATGTTCGTCTAAACAAGGGGCATCGGAGTGTGATAATATTGCTGCGGTAGGCTGTTCGATGGTGTAGCCTAGGTTTTTTATGCGATCGAATATTACTTTTTCGGTTACTTGTTCAGGATCGTAATTTAACCGCAAACTTTCAGTGGCAAAAACTACATTAATGTCGGTAAGTCCCGGCAGTTTTTCCAAGCCTGCTGCTACGGTTTTGGCGCAGTTGCCGCAGTCCATTCCGCCAATTTTAGTTTGTAGCGTTTTGAGGGATGGAGTTTGAGTCATTATCAGTATCCTTGTGAGATTTTAGAATGATTATCACAATTATTGAACATATATTCAGATGTCTGATTAAATGGTATCCTAATTTTATTGGGTTTGTGAACAAGATTTTTTTTAATTAACCCCAGAGAGGGATTGAGGGTGATTCCTGTTTGTAGTGAGAAATGCGAGTCCTTCGATAGATGCGGACTAAAGTCCTCACTACAAACCTGATTGATTTTGCTTAATGAAGCGAACATGAGATTAATGGCAATTTGCAGAAACTGGTTCTTCTACTGGTAGGGATTTATCCGCATTTACCCACACATAAATCTCCGTAGCATCGTCGCTGCAACTGTGACATCCGCCGCACTTCTTAGCTTCTGCCATTTTACTGATGCGCCCTTTGCGGATGAGGCGGTTGAGCATTCCGCGCAAAGCATCGCCGTCCATCCGAAAATGGAGTTTCAAATCGGCGAGAGATGCTCTTTTGTTTTCAGCAATAAACTGTTGGATGTCGCTTAAAATCATGGTTTTTATCCTTATATGATTTTTTTGAACCGCAGATTAACGCAGATGAACGCAGATACATTTAATTCATGACTTCGCGCCGTTTGGGGCGTGTTGCACCAGCTATTCTTAATCCCGCAAGAGTCAGCGCCATAGCTATTGCCAGTCTCACTACCCAGATAATTGAAGATTCTGGATGCTCTGCGTATGTCGCAACTTGATAATAAAGCACTGAAGTCCAGTAAGCTAAACCAGTAGTCCAAGCACCCGCAAATATTGTCCAACCTAAGTTAGTTTCGCGGTAAAGCGCTGCCGTTGCGGAGACACAAGGAAAGTACAGTAATACGAACAGCAAATAGGCAAAAGCCGCAGTGTTGGAACCAAAGCGTTGCGACATTTGTCCGTAGGTGCTACCTGAAATACCTTGCTCTTCTGCTGCTGTTTTTTGGTCTGTAATATTGGCGGAACTTAAACCGAGGGGGTCAAAAAGTTGACCGGGAAGTTTTGCGAGATTCTCTGGAATGCTGAGATATGCTTTGCTCATGCCGCCCCAAAAACTAAATTCTTCTGCTTTTTCTGGTGCTGCACCTGTTGCTGCTTTTTGTTCGTCTGCTAGTTCGGTATAGAGTGAGTCTAAGGTTCCCACCATGACTTCTTTGGCAAATACTCCTGTTAGTAAACCGACGGTGGCAGGCCAGTTTTCTTGGGTGATTCCCATCGGGGTAAATACGGGTGTTACTGTGCGGGCAACTGCGCTCAGAATTGAATCTTTGCTGTTTTCTTTGCCGAAGGAACCGTCGGTGCCCACGGAGTTCATGAATCCGAGTACAATTACCATAATGACGATCGCGATTCCGGCCTTTTTGATAAAAGCTTGCAATCTATCCCAAGTCCGCAGCAGCACGCCTTTGAGCTTGGGAATGTGGTAGGGTGGCAGTTCCATCACAAAGGGTGCAGCTTCTCCTTGCAGGATGGTGTTTTTTAAGATCAGTCCGGTGAGCACTGCGGCTAAAATTCCTAACAGATAAAGTCCCAATACCATATTTTGACCGCCGACTTGGAAGAATGCGCCGCAAAATAAGGCGTAAACTGCCAATCTCGCACTACAAGACATGAATGGATTCATCATAATCGTCATCGTGCGATCGCGCTTATTTTCTAAAGTCCGCGTCGCCATAATTCCGGGAATATTGCACCCAAAACCTACCATCATCGGTACAAAGGATTTGCCGGGAAGTCCGACAAACCGCATTAATCTGTCCATCACAAAAGCTGCCCGTGCCATGTAGCCGGAGTCTTCGAGGGCTGACAAACACAAGAACATCATCCCAATTTGGGGAATAAAAGTAGCTGTGGTTTGAATGCCACCGCCGGCACCTTTTGCCAGCAGTCCGATCAACCATCCAGGGGATTTGACGCTTTCTAAGACAGCAGCTAAACCGTCTACAAAAATTGTCCCGAAAAAGTTGTCAAAGAAGTCGATAAACACGCCCCCAACGTTAATCGAAATGGTGAACATTAAGTACATCACCATCAAGAATACGGGAATACCTAAAAATCGGTTAAGCACAATTTGGTCGATTTTGTCGGAAATGTTGGTTTTGATTTCCCTGGAAGATTCGGCTACTCCTTGGGTGAGGCTGCGGATGTAGGTGTACCGACTATCGGCAATGATAATATCCAAATCGTCATCGAGGGTTTCGTGCACTCGTCGGCGGTGCGGAACCACGATTTTTTCGAGTTCTGTATTGGCGAGTTCGGGGGCGACTTCATCCTGATATTCTAAGAGTTTCAGGGCTGTCCAGCGAGCATCTACGGTGCGATTTGGGCTGTTTTTTTCGATGTGTGGGATGAGTTGGGCGATCGCATCTTCGATCGCAGCCGGATAAGCGACATAGGCAGATGGTACGATCGGCTTTTGTAGCGCTTTATTCACAGCATCCCGCAGCAGTGGCACTCCATCATTTGACGAAGCACTCATCGGCACTACCATACAACCGAGGCGTTCTGCGAGTTTGCCAACATCAATTTTGATGTCCCTTTCTTTGGCAACATCCATCATATTTAGCGCTACAATCATCGGCACACGCATCTCTAAGACTTGGGTGCTGAGATACAAATTTCGCTCTATATTGGAAGCATCAACAATATTAATAATTACATCAGCTTCGCCAGATAGCAAATAATCTCGCGCTACGAGTTCATCGAGTCCAGTATCTCCGTCTTCAGCATCAAGAGAATAAACTCCCGGCAAGTCAACGATAGTAATTGGTAAACCATCATGAGTATATTTTCCCTCTTTGCGTTCAACGGTTACTCCCGGCCAGTTACCAACTCGCTGATTAGCACCTGTCAACGCATTAAATAAAGTAGTTTTTCCACAGTTAGGGTTGCCCACCAATCCAATAATCTGCTTATTCATTATTTCACTTCTTCTACAAATAGAGTTTTTGCTTCATCTTTGCGTAAACTGAGCTTGAAGCCCCGCACTAGGATCTCTACGGGATCTCCTAGAGGTGCGTGGCGAGTGACAGTAAATTCAGTTCCCGGCGTCAATCCCATTGCTAACAATTTACCTTTGTAACCGCGGGCTGTTTTCTCATAGCCAACCACTTTCCCGGTGCTGCCAACAGCTAAATCACCCAGTTGTTTCTTCTCGTTCATTGATTTTTTTGATTCAGTTTAAATTTGTACAAATTTAATCAAAGTCTTGAATTTAGCAACCCTCTCAGCATTTGTGAACATCTCTCTTTTCTCTTCCTCTGTGTTCTCTGCGCCCTCTGCGGTTAACAAAAAAAATCTTGTTCACAAATGAAATAAGATTGCTGTAGATTTATGGCAATTCCCTTAATTCGTACACATAATTTTCTGTGCCATACCCGCCCCCAAACCGATGCGATTGTCGCCCATTGCCACAATCACCGAACCACCAGAATTGCTGATGATTTGAACTTCGATGCCGGAGACAAATCCCATACCGATGAGGCGGCGCACAGTACCTTCTGAACCCTTGAGTTTGACTATCCGCAGTTTCTCGCCGATGCTTGCCATTGCTAGCGGGAACGATTTACTCTGAGCTGAGTCTGGTTGAGCTTCTGTGTTATTGTTTGCGGTTTCCGAGACTTCTGGTGTCTCGCTATAAAAGGAAAAACCCCCGAACTGTGCAGGGTTTGACTCTTTGTTCTGTTGGCTGTATTGTTGGTTCATCTGTTTTGGAAGTCGATCGACTTTAATAACAAGTTGTTTGGCTTGCTGGTGCGATCGACTTGAGATAGATTCTCAATACGATCGATCTACAATCGCAGATAGGGCTAAATTCCCCGTTCTAGCGAACTCTTTCCCCTTGAATATTTCGGAAGCTGCTATTCCCCGGGCCCAGACATTAGACGAGTTTTTGGCGGGTTCTTACTTTTAATCTCTCTTACGCTAGATGCTGATTTGTGCTTTAACCCCGATCAAGCCAGACTTACTGCCCTTAAGCATAGTAAACTAAAAAGGAATTATTGGCAACAATTCTCAAATATTTTAGCATTTGGTTGACAAACTCAGCCTTAGCCGGCGCTGAGCGATACTCAGCAGCGATCCTCAAACAAGGGCGATCGAGCATATATACTTAAATGTTAGGGCGATCGCGGGAGCACCGCCGCTACGAGTTCACAATTTATCAAGAATAATGCCAGCAAGTTTTCTCCCAAAGTCGATCGCACAACTCACAGAATCTACCTCAATTTCCTTAGCCCAAAGCATTCAAGTAGAGGCAATTACCACTCCCCTAAATCAGCAGCCAATTACCACAACCTACGTCCGCCAAGGCAGCGGCAACACCCCGATTTTGCTAATTCACGGATTCGACAGTTCCGTATTTGAATACCGCCGCCTGTTGCCGCTGCTGGCCGAAAAAAATGAGACTTGGGCGGTTGATTTGTTGGGTTTCGGCTTTACAGAAAGAGTGGCGGGTTTGCCCTTGAGCGCGACGGCAATTGGCACTCACCTCTATTATTTCTGGAAAACCCTAATTTCGCAGCCTGTAATCTTAGTGGGCGCGTCGATGGGAGGTGCAGCAGCAATAGATTTCACTCTCAATCATCCCGAAGCGGTCAAAAAATTAGTCTTAATAGACAGTGCAGGTTTTGCGGTAACATCTAATAAAGGAAAATTTTTAATTCCTCCTTTAGGATATCTGGCAACTTCATTTTTGCGAAACCCAAAAATTCGCCAAAAAATTAGTGTCAATGCTTATTTTGACGCAACCTTGGCTTCTGTAGACGCTCAAACCTGCGCTGCTTTGCACTTAGAAATGCCCAACTGGAATCAAGCTTTAATTGCGTTTACCAAAAGTGGCGGCTACGGCGGTTTTGGGGAAAAACTATCGCAAATTCAGCAGCAAACCTTGATTTTGTGGGGAAAACAAGATAGAATATTGGGCACAGCGGATTCTCAGAAGTTTCAAAGTGCGATCGCAAATTCCCAACTAATTTGGATACCCGATTGCGGACACGTTCCCCACTTAGAAAAACCGCAGATTACCGCTCAACATATCTTAGATTTCATAGCTAAAGTAGCAGGCTCGTAGTGAGGACTTCAGTCCGCATCTTTTCCCAGAGGACTGAAATCCTCACCGCAAACAAACAGGTTCGTAGTGAGGACTTCAGTCCGCATCTTTGATCGGGTTCGTAGTGAGGACTTCAGTCCGCATCTTTGATCGAAGGACTGAAATCCTCATCACAAACAAACGTTAAACTTTCGGTAAATACTTTTGTACAATCGTCCATCCCGTAAGTAACACAACGACAAATCCCCCACACAAAGCCAAATTAGTCCCAATGTGTACCGGACGCGCCCAAGGATGTTTCGGGCCAATTTGCAGCCCGCTACCCACAGAAACCAACACCAGCGCCACAACAGCTAACCCCGCAGGTAAATGAGCTGAGTGACCCAAATTCCCGTATTCTCCCAGCGTACCGACTACGCCAATTCCTAACAGCAAAATTACCAAAGTCGCCATCCCCGCGCCAGTCCCCAAATGAAAGGGACGCAGCCATTTTGGGCGCTGCTGTTTGGTACTGCGGGCGGCAAACATCCACGTTCCAGTAACGGCCAGCAACACGTAAGCTAGCAGGGAAACACCCATTGACCAAGCCGCTATTTTCCACAACCACAAGAAAGAAGGCAAATTCATGATTTAAATCCCTAGTTAGGGATTTGCCAAAAAATATTCCATTCCAATTTTAGCGGGAATTGAAAGCAAGAATGAATATTTTGGGGGAAAAGTGCGATCGGGCTATCCGCAGCTTGCATCCGTCTGACACTGAAATCAAACGCCAGAACTCATACTCAGCTTCATTGACGTTATTGATACCAGTTAAAAAAATGCAACTCGCTTGTCAACTCCTAACTCATCTCAACCACATCATTCCTCATCCAAAATCTCAAATAGCAAATCGAAAATGGTATGATGTGTCGCTCCAGTGTTTAGGAACCGCCTTCCCACTCTAGGCTCGTGCTTTTGCTGTCCACGAAGGGCATTTTATAAAACCCTAATTTTTGTTCTAAGATTAATCGAAAAAACGGCAAACCCTCTATCAAATATCTTCTCCACAACCTTCTCGGTTCGCTTAACAGCCGGTACACCCATTCTATGCCAACTTCACTCATCCATTTAGGAGATCTTGCTTTGCAACCAGCTTCAAAATCAATGGTTGCGCCTACTGCTAAGAAAACTTTGACGTGTGTGAATTTGCTCCTATATTTAACCAGCCACTTCTCTTGCTTGGGCGCTCCCACTCCAATGGCCAGAACTGTAGCTCCCGATTTATTTATCGCGTCGATTATTGCCTCACACTCTTCCTCATTTTTCTCAAATCCAAAAGAAGGAGAAAGTGCTTCAACCACTATTTCTCTACCAATTTTTTGGTTGATTTTTTCCTGGGCTTTCTTGGCAATACCCTCCGCTGCTCCTAGCAAAAATATTTTTATGTTCTCATTATCTTTGTGATACACATAAAATGCCGGAAACAAGTCTGAACCAGAAATTTTTTCCTTCAGAGGAGTACCCAAAAATTTAGAGGCATACATCAATATTTGACTGTCGCAGACTCGATAACTAGATGTATTGTAAGCTTCATAAAAGTCGCGGTCATACTGCAACTTAATTAAGTGGTCTACATTGGGCGTAAATACAACACCGCCTTCAGAGTCTAGTTTTTCAAACAACTCTGTTATTGACAAGTTATCTATAGATACATTCAATAAATTAACTGTATTCATTGCTTGTTACCTTCCAGTTTTAATCTTAGACTACAACTCAAACTGTCACCTACTTTACCGCCTCGTGTTTTTCGTTAATTGTGCGGGCAGGTGAATATACTTTCTTAAGTATATCCCCGTGCAAGCTAACTGTCCACCAAGGAATTTTAAAGATTGTGTAAAGCATCATCTACTCTCAGCCAAAAGTCTGGCAAATAAATTGATATTTAAACTTTCATACATTCTATATTAAATATAATTCCTTGCTAATACTTAAATTGTAAATAAACGTCAGAAAAATAATTTTTGACACTAACTCCTACCGATTTTTACGATTCTTGCAACATTCTTTCTAGGCTGGCGAGCCATCAACCATCCCTTGCATAAAGCTCCAAAATATCACAAATCTACAAGTGACAATATTTGAGCAAATAAACCAAAAATTTGCTTGCTATCAATACTTGAGAACAATTCTATATTTTTGGGACACTGAGAAAGATAGAAAAAATCACGAGCTTGATTTGATGCCAAAATCATATATTTTTGAGTTTTTGTATCCAGTGAATCCCAGATATTTTCAAGCTTTGAGCGCCGGGGTAGATCGCGAGGAGTGAAAATCATCCTGATTTTTGTTGAACCAGCAACTGTCTTTTTGGCTGCGAACTAATTTTGGTTTTCTTAGCCTTAAGACTTTCTGGGGCTTTTAACACCAAACCGGATATTCCTCCAGCAATGACTGCAAAAATCGGATTAGTCATAGCGTTCAAAACACAGTCAAACACGTACATAGTTAAGGCTACTCCCAAGGCCGCGGCGGGCGCTACTTTCGGATTAGACCAGGTTCGGGCCGGATACTTGACGCAAAAGACCACAACAGGAAGTAGCAAGGAAGAAAATAAACTAACTAAACCGACTGCACCGTAGGTACCAAATGCAATAATCCACAAGCTGTCGGTGACGGAGATATCTTTACCGTACTGGTTGTACACGCGGTTTCCCCCAGAATCCCCCCAGCCAAACAGAAATCTTTGTCGCGCTTTTTCCCCCAATATCTCTTCCATGTCAAATCTAAACTTCAGAGAGGCGGATCGTTCTTCACCAAATATGGGATTGATTACACTCATCACGTCTTGGCTGGAAAATTGACCCGATGCAGCTACGTACAGATAAAACGCTATATATCCAATCACGAATAGTAGTGGCAAAGAAGTGCGAAACCACTTGGCACAAAATAATATGAGCAACGCGATTGCAAATAAAGTATAGGCGCCTGTAGAACGGCAGAGGAAAAAAGCTACTGTTAATACAATTGCTAGAGTTTTGATGTTGCGGCCCTGAAACTTTTTGAGCGTCCCAGTTTGCCACAGCCAAACTCCGATTAAGGCTGCTGTCATCATCCACACGCCCACCATCAAACCGTGCTGCATAAATACTACCGGTCTCCACCCCCCCATGCGCCTTGCTTGACCCCAGTCCTCAAAGGCGTTGACGCCGTAAATCATTTGGTGCAGAATAGGCCCCTTAACCCCTTCTATTAAGGTAAAAGGAATGTAGGCCAACCCACCTGCAAAAATTCCGATCGCCAATTGTCGCAATCCGTCTAAACTACCGAGATACAGCCGTCCTAAAAAATAAGGCATACCCCAAGTAATTATTTGGTTGAAAGTCGGAGAAATCGGGCTGCCACCATTAGTAACTTGTGAAATAATTGGAGAAAAACAGCAAATTAGCACTGGCACGTCCAGCCAACCTGGTTTAAAAGTGGTGATCCGTTCAGTATCGTAGACAATGGTCGCCAGCAAAATTGCGTAGCAAGATGCCGATATTTTGGTGTAGGGTGGCAACAGGGGGATCGGATAAGAAGCTTGTGGCAAAAATAGCCACGCTACCACAAAACTTATAATTACCGCCCGCTGAGTCGGATACCTCACAAACAGGTAAAAAACGATCGGAATCCAGCCGAACATCACAATTGGGATTAATGCTTGCATAGGTTATTTGGGCAGTAAAATTGTAGCCTGACAACTCAATTTGCCGGATAAAGATTATCGCAACGATCGCCTCTTCCCCCGATCTTTTAAACCAACCTCAATTTTACGCCTTGTCAGTTAATTGTGCCTGACGTTCCAGTGCCGCGTACAGCGCGGCCTCGAAGAGAGCCGTTGAATCCTCCCATGTATAATTTTTTACCGTATTTAAAGCATTCTCAGACATGATCTGCCATTCGGCATCAGACAACTGACTAATCTGCTCGATCGCTTTTGCCATAGCCTCTGAGTCTTTGATATTGACCAGGATTCCACCCCCGCCAGCCAGCAGTTCTGGAGCCGCACCAGCCGTCGTGCCGATGACTGGAGTGCCGCAAGCCATTGCTTCGATAATTGGCAAGCCGAAGCCTTCGGAGATGCTGGAAAACAGCCAAGCATCGCATTTACTGTAAAATTTGGTCAGTTCCTCTTGAGTTGGTGATATATTATACTCAGTACCCGGGGGGAGCAGCAAATCGGGAGGAGGAGTGTCCCCCGAACCAAAGGCAACTAAACGGAGGTTGGGAATTTTTTTAGCAGCTAGAGAGAAAGCCTCGATCGCCATCTTGCAGCCTTTCCAAGGAGTTGTAGTATAGTACATCCCGACTGTGGGAACTGACTGCTTGCCTCGTGGCTGCTGGGCTTGGGACTGGACATCGTAAAACTTTTTGGTGTCCACGGTGGGAGGGACGACAGATATGCACAAATCGTTGTATTTTTCCCGAGCTATGTCTGCTAGCCACTTAGCCACAACGATTTTGTGCATCGGCAGGCGCCAAGTTGCCTCTACTCGACCTTGAGGTAGGTAGTCAAAAGCCTCGTAGTGTTGGATAAAATATACTTTCGCTCCTTTGCTCGGGGAGAGTGCGGCCACCCACTCAGCCGTTTCCCACCAAGTAGCCATAATAATATCGGCATCCGGTACGTCACGGTTGGTAATTTGACGGTGGGTTTCGAGCACGTGACATTCGACATCCATATTGTCAAAGTGAGACTCTTCTTTCGGCAGAGGCGGCAGCCAGCCCTTACCTTTGATCAGCGATCGCAATTGTTGGATCGAAGTCGGTTGTTTCTGTGGTGTAGAGACTATGACTATTTTGTGTCCTCGCTTTTGAAGAAGTTCTGTGTACTTAGATAACACCCTCATGCCGCCGGACCGACCCAGGGAAGGCAAGACAAAAGTAATTTTCATATAGATATGGAAGATACACGCTGGTAGATCAAATATCTCCCTCAGACTTCGCACTGCGCTATGAGTCTATTTTTGAGTATTGTGCTCTTTGCGGGCGAATGCCGGAGGCATCGTCATGTGATAGTCGAGCCGACTTGAGGTTGTGGTTGCGAACTCGTCTCCACTACAAATCGGGAGATGTTTGAGGACTAGACAAGTCTAACCCATAACGGCGCCAGCATTAAAACCTCTGTGGCACACCGATTGAGGTTTGGCCCGACTGTTATAACTTGAAACTACTGCTATTTGCCGATCGATGCACCCAGAATTCCTATCTAAACTGTTTGGTAGAAAACAGGACGCGGGCAATTTGGGTTTTGGCAGAAGCACCCCGCCAAACTATAGGGAATTGCTCCTGAGAATCGCGCCTCAAGAGCGCGTCGCCCAGGAGTTCAAATCCCAGCAGCTAGCATGAAACCTCGATTTTTTTGTTGGTCGCTGGTAATTCTTGTGGTTCTGGGTTCACGGGTTCTTCCTTTACGTAGTAGGGAGAAGAGGAAATTATTTTAACGTCCCGCTGTTGAGATTTGTCTACAGCAACTTTCAATGCCGCTTCAAAATGAGCAGTGGCATCTTCCCAACTGTAATTGACTACCTTGGCATAGGCTGCTTCCGACAGGGCTTGCCACTCGGCATCCGGCAACTGATAGATATACTCTATGGCTTTTGCTATTTCTTCAGGATCTTCGGGTCTTACGAGTATGCCGCTACCGCCGCTCAAAATTTCAGGAGCAGCGCCTGCTGGGGTACTGATGACCGGAGTCCGGCACGCCATCGCTTCAATAATCGGCAATCCGAAGCCTTCAGAGCGGCTCGCCAGCAGCCACGCATCGCACTTGCTGTAATAGTCTTTGATTTTGTCTTGGTCTGGTTGAATTATATACTCGGCATTGGCTGGCAGGGGCAATTCCGGGGATGGGGCATCTACACCGAAGGCCACCAGGCGCAGGTTGGGAATCTTTTTAGCAGCTAGGGAAAAAGCTTTCAGGGCGATGTCGGTTCCTTTCCAGTAAATTGTGGAGTACATCATGCCAATTGTCGGAACCGATTGTTTGTGGCGAGGACAGGCATAAAATTGCTTGGTGTCCACACTAGGAGGAGCTAAGGAAACTTGGCGATCGCCGTATTTCGTCCGAGCCAGATTCACCAACCAATGAGAGATAGTAATTTTGTGCATTGGCAGCATCCAGGTGGCTTCCACTCTACCTTGAGGTAAATAGTCGAAAACTTCGTGGTGCTGGAGAAAATAAGCTTTTGCTCCTTTGCTGGGGGAGAGTTTTGCTACCCACTCGGCGGTTTCCCACCAGGTTGCAACTACTACGTCAGCGTCAGGCACGTCTTTGTCCTCTACCGGACGGTAGCGATCGGTAATTTTTTGTTTGACATCTAATTTGTCGAAAAATGAAGGTTCGTTTTCAGGTGTACCAATCCAACCTCGTCCCCGCAACAGTGACTTGACTTGCTGGCGCAGACTCGGTTGCGGGTGAGGTACGGAGATCACGAACACTTCGTGTCCTAGCTTTCTCAAACGTTCCGCAAAGATAGATATTACTCGGATTCCACCAGTCAGACACAGAGTAGGAAGAACAAACGTGATTTTCATTTTTAAGTCCCGCTGAAGACTCCGACTCGGTTTTGGCGCTGCCAGGAGCGCTGGTTTTAGAGCCTGACAGGAAAGAGGGGCGGGTGAATATTAATTACCGCTTTCCTTGTGTGTACGTAGAATGAATCAAACCTGGTAAGTGTTGGGAACAACCCAGTATCGATCGACCATAACTTCGCTGTCATTGAACTGATAATAACGATTGATGCGAGGGTAAAACAGTTCCTGTAGGGATAAATTTACCAGGTGGTGCAATTTATTCCTCAAGGCAGACCCCTGATTAAACACTAACTTTTTAGCGCCAAACAGCAAACTAGACAACACTTCCTGTCTAGCATAACAGCACTTGCTTATCCTACAGCCGGGTATGTACGGGAAACCGGAAATTACCCAGCCTTTGTGGTCGTGGTGAATATTGTCAAGGTAAATAGTTTGGGAAACCAAATGTAGCACAGGTAACAAGATATCGTTTGATGAATATCGTACATATATTTTTTATTGATTGAACTTAAAAGCTGATAAATATCAACTAAAACTACTATCTTTGGGTTATATTAAGACACAGATAAATAGCATATCTTGATAGATTGTTTGATTCTATAACCTAATAAAAAGAAATTTTAAATACTTAATCTAAGTATAATTTATAGATGTAATTCAATCAAAGCTGTACACAGGAGTGCTCGCTAAAAAACATAGGATCGCGGGAATAAAGTCCTGAACGCGCCAATTATGGAATAAACTAGGTTTTTAAACTATCCCTCGCTGTCCCTGGTCGCTGAAGTATGCAACACCAGGTTGATGCCTCAGAGACTGTTGGAAAATTATGTCGATCGATTGCAGTACAGAAGATACAAATTCCCCAGTAAAAATTTAATTGGCTGGTGTGTTTTAAATTTTTAAATCAAGGGCGATCCCCGGAAACAGTGTGAAAAAGCGACCGCTACTTCTGGGTAGACTACCTGTAGCGCCCGCGAGTCCTGTCTAAGTAATTACCGTAAAAACAAAATTTCGCAAATAATCTAATCAGCGTGTAAATATCGAAGAAATACTTAGGGTACAATGCCATAAATCGAACCAACCTTGACTTTTAAGCAGCAGCCACAGCTTAGCGGTACGTATCAAAGCAGCTCGCTTATAAAAAAATTATGTTAAGAAAAAATCATTTTTCTTAAGTTTAGGATTTTCGATGACCATCGGCGTACTCTTGGGAGTTGTGCTGGCGATGGTTTCAGCGATATGGTTCGTGATTCTATCGCCAGCGCCACAAAACTTAGAATTAAAAGCAGATGGCTTAACCCAAAGCATCTCCAAGTGCGAACGAAGGAACCTTCAAGTGTGGCCGAGCGTCAGTCAAAATTCCAGTACAGCCAGCATGAATCCCAGCCAACAGTTGCCGCTGCGGCGGAAAGCATCAACGGCAGCTACGGGGACAGATACCTTGTCGCAGTTGACAATTTAGAAGGACAGGTAGCGCCCCCCGGCAGGGGCATTGCGCCCGCCGGGGGGCGCCACCTGTGCTTCAAAAGCCCTGTCAGCGACACTCCTCTGATATCATCTGGGCTCGATTACCATCGCAAAAATCGTTTGTAGTACGCCCGAAAGTCGGCTCTGGGGCTACCGACTTTCGGGCGCACCGATCCGTGTGTGCGTTAATCTGGACACGATATCACTTACAGTAGCGATGCGGTTTTGGGACTGGCAATTACTAATAATTTTTGTCAGATTGCGGGGAGAGATATTAGTCGCGAGAACGATTGGAAGGGTCAAATTTTATGAATAAATTGGCAGCGGTAGTAGCTGAGATAGCAGCTAGTTAAAGAGGATTTGCCAAGCAATAATTGCCAGGGCTAAATCTGCGATCGCGTGGCTGATATAACTAGGCCACAGCGAACGGTAAGTCAGATAACACTGCGACCAAATTATCCCGGCTCCCCAGACAGCGAATGAGCCTAAAATCACTGCGCGCCAGTCGCTGTAGGCTGCAATTACCAAAATGTGGTGGAGCGTGAACAATAGCGAACTGAGAAATATGGCGGGTTTTCCCGGTATCAGAATCTGGCATTTGTTGCAGACAAACCACCGCCAAGTAAATTCTTCAATTAGTGAGTTAATTAGCACAAAATATGCTTCAATTATTAAGTAAATATTATGGCTGTTAATACCTAATTGCTGCGCTTTTTGTTTGGCAGCTACAGGATCGATCCAGTGCTGACCGAAAAGGCTGTAAATACCCACAATTACTGCAAACATGAATATTCCCCAAATGGCTCCAGCGAGCAATTCTCGGCGCTTGGGGAGAGATAAATGCAGTTTTTGTCGATCGACTAAAACAGACCAGGCGATCGGGAAAACCAGCAACCAAACTTGACACAACGCCGACAGTGGTTGTCCCCAGCTTCCAGTAACAGACAATGCTGCTAAGGAGCCAATGCTTGCAGCCGGGACAAGCAGTGCGAGAGCCGATAGTGCTGTGAAGCGATCGCCCGTGTCTAGCATTATTTTTTACGCTTCGTTGTAAAATTGGATTGACATCAAAGGTAAAAGCTTGACCGCTGCTAACAACAGGCGATACCAGCTTTTCAAAAGAATGCAAAGCCAAGCAAGCCTGCAATTCTGATGCAGTCAGTTATTCATATCTAAAATCTCAAATCTCAAATGCTGTCAGTTTTGTGCCGCTTATATAAGTGGCTGGCATTTTTGGCATCGCAGAATGTGCAGTTGCACAAAATGGCAGGCTCCTTTACTCAAACAGTTTTGGTTGCAGCCAAATGTTCGTGCAAGAACATTTTGAGCATTTGTTTGCATTTGCGACTGCAAATACCATAAGATGATTTAATCATTAGTAGCTGTGTTTTGGCTAAATGGCGATCGCAATTGACTTTGGAACTAGCAACACTGTCGTCGCTCGCTGGAATCAGGCCCTCCAGCAGCCGGAAACTTTGAAATTACCGGGATTGTCGGCAATCTCGGTTCAAACTCCACCCTTAATTCCCAGTTTGCTCTACGTTGAGGACGCTGCTCAAAGTAAAGTCTTACTGGGTCAGCAAGTCCGCGACAAAGGTCTCGATCTGAGTGGAAATTCTCGGTTTTTTCGGAATTTTAAGCGGGGGATCGGCACTTCTGTTCAGGGTTTTGTCCCGGAACTGGACGGGCAAATGGTTGATTTTCAACGAGTAGGTGAGTGGTATTTGAGCGAAATTGTCAGGTCAATTCGCGAATTGCCTTTGTCGATAGATTCTTTGGTGTTTACTGTGCCGGTAGATAGTTTTGAAGCTTACCGCCATTGGCTGGGTAAAGTTTCTGAATCTCTGCAAGTAGAACAGGTGCGGATGTTGGACGAACCGACGGCGGCTGCTTTGGGTTATGGTTTAGCCGATCGCTCCATTCTATTAGTGATTGATTTCGGCGGTGGCACTCTGGATCTTTCCTTGGTGCGGCCAGAGAGTAGCGGTAACAAAAAACCCCTGGGTTTTCTACTCAAATGGGGCGAGAAGTTATTGGCCCAATCTTCCGCCCAAAAGGCAAAAGTTGCCCGGGTTTTGGCTAAAGCGGGACAAAATTTGGGCGGTTCTGATATTGATAATTGGCTGGTTGACTATTTTGTCAAAACAAAAGGATTGACAAAATCTCCGATTACGGCGAGATTGGCAGAACGGTTAAAGATTCAGTTATCTTTGGTAAATAAGGCGGTTGAGGTTTATTTCGATGATGAAAATTTTGAGAGTTACGAATTAGAATTAGATCGAGATGGCTTTGAATCTATCCTCGCCGAACATCAGTTTTTTGAGAACCTCGACGAGTGCATGAATCAAGTATTGCAGCAAGCGCGGCGTCAAGGCTTAGAAATTGGCGATATCGATGCAGTTTTGCTTGTGGGCGGTACAGTCCAAATTCCTGCGGTGCAGCGTTGGGTGCAGCAATATTTCGATCCGGCAAAGATTCGGTGCGACAAACCGTTTGAGGCGATCGCCCAAGGTGCTCTACAATTGAGTCAAGGCGTAGAAATCAAAGATTTTCTTTATCACAGTTACGGCATTCGCTACTGGAACCGCCGTGACAATTGCCACAGTTGGCACAGTTTAATTAAATCCGGTCAGTCTTACCCAATGAGCGAGCCGGTAGAATTAGTCTTGGGAGCTTCTTTAGAAAATCAGCCCAGCATAGAATTAATTATCGGCGAATTGGGAGCGGAAACTGGCGGCACGGAGATTTATTTTGACGGCGACAGGCTAATTACTCGCCAAATCGCGGGCGAAACATCGGTACAAGCGCTAAATGACAAAGACGGAGCTCGCAGTATCGCGCAATTGACGCCACCTGGGTATCCGGGGAGCGATCGGGTCAAAATCTTCTTCCGGGTTGACGAACAGCGATTTTTGCGGATTACTGTTGAAGATTTGTTGACCAATGAAACGTTGTTAGAGGATAGGCCAGTAGTGCAGCTAAGTTAAGATGTGTTGGTAATTATAGGTTCGTAGTGAGGACTTCAGTCCTTTCTTTTTTTGCGGACTAAAGTCCTCACTACAAACACAGGTTCGTAGTGAGGACTTCAGTCCTTTCTTTTTTTGCGGACTAAAGTCCTCACTACAAACACAGGTTCGTAGTGAGGACTTCAGTCCTTTCTTTTCTTGCGGACTAAAGTCCTCACTACAAACACAGGTTCGTAGTGAGGACTTCAGTCCTTTCTTTTTTTGCGGACTAAAGTCCTCACTACAAACACAGGTTCGTAGTGAGGACTTCAGTCCTTTCTTTTTTTGCGGACTAAAGTCCTCACTACGAACCTGTAGTTAAATCTCCGATTTGTGCACCACCACAGGCGTCCCCACCGAGGCCCAGTTGAACAACCATTTAGCGTGATTTACCGCTACATTGGTGCAGCCGTGAGTGACGGGATTGCCAAACAAATTGTGCCAGTAAGCGCCGTGAATTGCATTACCGCCGTCGTAATACATTGTATAGGGAACGTCCGGCACATCGTAATCATCCCCAGTCATTCTAGCAACGCGATATTTGGTTTGAACGGCAAAGGTTCCCGTGCGGGTGGGAGTCGATGATTTGCCGCTGGAAATATTCACCGCATAAACTGGTTTATTTCCTTCCCATGCTATTAATTTTTGTCTAGACAAATCAATTTCAATCCAGCGCTGGCTGGATTGCTGCAACTGCATAATTCTATTGGCAATTGTGTTGTGTTGTTCGGCTGCAAATGCTGGAGCAAGCCCGCCGCAGAATGCCGCAACTGTTAAGACGCAGCCAGCACAGAAAGTTCCAGCACGACGCAAGTAAGTAGATTTAATAATGTTGTTCATTCCTCACACCCAGAACGATTTGAGATTTGAGATTTGAGATTTGAGTTTGGTAAACTTTCACACCAGGTACTATTTTAGATTGTAGATTATAGATTTTAAATTGGGAAAGAGGGCTTAACAAGTTGTTAAGTTTTGAGTAAGAGTTTTGGCAATTTGAACGATCGCCCCCCAATCTCGATCTTGCACTAAGTGTTTGGGAAATAAGTCTCCGGCCAAACCAACGGCGATCGCCCCAGCGTCAATAAATACCTTGGCATTTTCTAGCGTCACCCCGCCCGTGGGAATCAAAGGAATCCCGCTCAGAGGGCCTTGCAGGCTCCTCAGGTAAGCCGCACCTCCCAAACCGGATATCGGAAATACTTTGACGCAGGTAGCCCCCGCTTCCCAGGCTGCCATAATCTCTGTGGGAGAAAAAGCACCGGGGACGATCGGCACTCCGGCATCAACTGCTGCTTGAATCATCGTTACATCGGTGTGGGGAGTAAACAAGAATTGAGCGCCGCAATCTATGGCTTGCTGCAACTGTTCTAAGTTTAATAAAGTGCCGGTACCAATACTAAAAGTAGGGAATTCGGAGCGGAGTTCGGCAATTAATTCAGGCGCTTTGTGGGTGTTCCAAGTAATTTCTATAAACTGAATTCCGCCTGCTGCTACTGCTGATGCCATTTGCCAAGCGACTTCTTTGTCGGAGGAACGGATGACGGCGATCGCGCGGTGTTTTTTTAGTAGTGTCAACCAAGATTGATGATTCATGCTAACTCATTCTCTCTCGCATATAATTTTAGTACACATTACAAAATTAAATATATGCCAAACTACAATATGCGCGGCGTTCAGTTTTTAACCGACAATGAAGGCAACAAAACCGCTGCAATTGTTGACCTCAAAGAACATAGCGAATTTTGGGTTGACGTGTTGGCTGAATGTGGCGAACCGATCGACTTTCAGTTTTTAGTTGACGGCGAAGGCGAAAAGATTGCAGTGGTGCTTGAATTCGAGAAGCACGGCGAACTCTGGGAGGATGTTTATGACTCTTTGACTATTGAATCTAGAAAAGATGAACCAAGAGTTCCCTGGGAAGAAGTTAAGCGCCAGCTTGAGAAAAAGGGTATGTTGAATGTCTGATTACTTGGTCATTACTGCACGTTCGGCTCAAAAAGACCTGGATGCTCTGCCCGTTGAAATCAGCAGTCGCATTTATCCCCAGATAAATGCTTTAGCAGTTGTGCCCCGTCCCCCAGGCTGTCTCAAGTTAAAGGGGGAGAAAAACGGCTGGCGAATTCGGGTTGGCGATTACAGGGTAATATACACCATTGATGACGACAGCCAGACGATCGATATCAGTAGACAAGATTGCATTCATTCACAAATTATCTGGAAACTATCTGCGTTTATCTGTGTTCATCTTCTTTTCATCTGCGGTTCCTGTATTCATCAAAGATTTATGCAATCTTGTCTAGTAAAGTGCGTCACCGACGAGAAGTTTACCAAGGGTGATATTAAGTCCGGTTACATCAAAATGATACAGTGCGATCGCCAGATCGCAGTACACAACAATCTGAAATAGCCGATCGCACCACAAAAAAAATCGGGGCGATTCCAGACAATCCCAGAACCACCCCAATTACCGATTTCCAACTTTAGATTAAATCAAAAATCGTTCGACTGAGCGAAGTCGAAGTCTAAAATCAAAAATCAATTAGGCAATTGTTGCCATCTTGACATCGCTGTTAGCCAACAAATTTTGCAATTCGTCAGCATCGACAGTTTCCTTGTCAACTAGCATATCTGCCAAGGCGTTCAGGACGTGGCGGTTACCAACCAGCACATCTTTAGCGCGACGGTAAGCTTGCTCTACCAACAAGCGGACTTCATCGTCGATAGTGGCTGCGGTTTCTTCAGAAAAGTCCCGTTCGGCCATGATATCGCGACCCATGAACATATTTCCTTGTTGGCGACCGAGAGCTACAGGGCCTAGTCGATCGCTCATTCCGAAGCGAGTCACCATTTGCCGTGCTACTCTTGCCACTTGTTGCAAGTCATTGGAAGCGCCAGTGGTGACTTCTTCTTCACCGAAGACAATCTCTTCAGCAATGCGGCCGCCCAAGGCTACCGCCATTTGATTTTGCAAGTAAGAGCGAGAATACAAGCCAGAATCCATGCGATCTTCGCTGGGTGTGAACCAAGTCAAACCGCCAGCGCGGCCGCGGGGGATAATGCTGATTTTCTGTACGGGGTCATAGTCGGGCATCAAAGCGCCAACTAAAGCGTGACCGGCTTCGTGGTAAGCTACCAAGGTTTTGCGCTTTTCGCTCATCACGCGGTCTTTCTTTTCTGGGCCTGCGAGCACGCGATCGATCGCATCATTGACTTCATCCATGGAGACTTCGGTCAAGTTGCGGCGCGCGGCCAAAATTGCTGATTCGTTCAGCAGGTTAGCCAAATCCGCACCTGTGAAACCGGGTGTGCGGCGGGCGATTTTTTCCAAGTCCACATCTTTCGACAAGGTTTTGCCGCGGGCGTGAACGTTGAGAATTTCCAGGCGACCAGAGAAATCAGGGCGATCGACCACAACTTGGCGATCGAAGCGGCCCGGGCGCAGCAGCGCAGCGTCAAGCACGTCGGGGCGGTTCGTCGCAGCAATCAAAATGATCCCTGTATTGCCCTCAAAACCGTCCATTTCGGTCAACAACTGGTTCAGGGTTTGTTCCCGTTCGTCGTTACCACCGCCCAAACCAGCGCCACGCTGGCGGCCTACCGCGTCAATTTCATCAATAAATACGATACAAGGAGCGTTTGTTTTAGCTTGTTCAAACAAGTCGCGGACGCGGGAAGCACCGACACCCACGAACATTTCCACAAATTCCGAACCGGAAATCGAGAAGAAAGGAACGCCTGCTTCTCCAGCAACTGCTTTAGCGAGCAAGGTTTTGCCTGTTCCGGGAGGGCCGACTAGCAGCACGCCCTTGGGGATTTTAGCTCCGACTGCGGTGAAGCGATCGGCATTTTTCAGGAAGTCCACGACTTCGGCGAGTTCTAGCTTGGCTTGTTCGATGCCTGCTACGTCGCCGAAAGTCACCTGAGTTTGAGGCTCCATTTGAACTCTAGCTTTCGATTTGCCGAAGTTCATGGCTTGGTTGCCGGGCCCGTTTTGGGCGCGCCGCACCAGGAAAAACAGTCCTACCAACAGCAGGATTGGGAAGAACAAGCTGCTGAGAGCCTTTACCCAGAAGCCTTCGTCGTTTTGGGGCAGAACTGAAATATCTACGTTATTCTTGGTCAGAATGTTGATCAGTTCGGGGTCGTTCGGCAGGTTGACGAGTACCTTGTTGCCGTCT
Organism: Microcoleus sp. bin38.metabat.b11b12b14.051; assembly: GCF_013299165.1. Lineage (NCBI taxonomy): Bacteria > Bacillati > Cyanobacteriota > Cyanophyceae > Oscillatoriales > Microcoleaceae > Microcoleus > Microcoleus sp. bin38.metabat.b11b12b14.051. The sequence continues at coordinate 130,704 of NZ_JAAFKD010000017.1, read as the reverse complement.
TGAGCCGTTACGAGAGCTTTGCTGCGATCGGAACTGATATTTATTTTGTCTACTTTCTTGCTCTCGACTTCCTGAATGAATTGGCTGTACTTCCAAACTTCCCTACTTGGGGGCTGTTTGTCAAAAAATGCCGTGGCTAGGGCAATGACTACAATAGCCAGCAGTGCGTACAGTCCAGCGTTTCTCCACCGTTTATTCACCGAGGTCGATCCTCCTAATTATTTAGTCCCTGTGATTTGGGATTTTTTATTTATGTTCATCAATCTTAACGTAATTGTAACTTATTTGCGGCACGCAAGTATCTTGGGAAACAATCGGGAGTTTGCTCGTCTCTGGCAAGGAGCGCAGGGCTGGGCTGGGCTGCGGCGAACGGCGGAGGATATTTGGAAGATTTCAGAACAGTCAGTTCCGCGATCGCCCCACGGCTTCCCAAGAGTGCGCTTCTGGGCTAGATTTAATCGGATGTTCAACTGGCGATCGACCTATCACTTCTTTGCTCATTACACCCAAAGCGTTAATTTGTCAAGATAGCTGAAAATGTTGTGCGAGTGCGATCGAAGCGTCACTGTGCCGGGATGATGCTACTTTGCCAAGATGGAACTAGCCAAACTGTAGAAGCGTCAATGGCTCAAGCAATCGGTTAATGTATTTATTGGGTGAAATCAACTCAATTTTGCGAAGAACTTTTCTGTTAAAAAACTTTTATTTGCGAGAAAATATCAATGTCAGATTTGCCACCAGATACTTTTATTTTTAACGGTCAGACACTGCCCTACAATCGACTCAAACATAATAATTTTCCGTGTTCTGAGAGAGCAGTAGAAATTCCGGTAGCTGGCGAGTTCCTTGCCAGATTGAAGGATAAAAGTAAACTGCTGGAAGTCGGCAACGTCCTCAAACATTACGAACAACTGATCGATCGAGATTTGGTCGAAATTCAAGCTCGAAGAATTGTAGACAAATACGAAATAGCTGACGGAGTAGACAATATTGATTTAATGGAAATTCCAGCATCCGAGCAATATAGTGCTATAATTTCCATCTCCACAGTAGAACATATCGGACAAGGAGCCGAACCGAATCAAACCTATGGTGAAAGCAGCGACAAATGCGATCGAGAAGGGCCCCTAAAGGCGATCGCCAAAATTTATGATTTGCTATCAGACGGCGGTCAAGCCTTGATTACAGTACCCTTTGGCAAACTTCTAGAAAGAGGATGGTTTATTCAGTTCGATGTTGATTACTTGAAACTCTTATTTGACAAATACAATATTCCGCAAACCGCCATTAAACCTAGCTTTTTAAAGTTAGTTCAAACCTACAACCGACCGACGCACCGTTCAGTTTGGGTACAGGCAAATCCCGGAGAACTAAGCCACGTAGAATATAATGCGCCTTTTAGTTTTGCCAATGCGATTGCAGTTATAGAAATGACCAAAGTTGCTGCCAGAAAGTTAACTATACCAAGCATTCCGCAACAGCCAGAAAAACTGTTGCTCACCAGCAAGCTGTGCGTCTACAAAGATTTCCAAACAGAATATTATCGGCATTGGATTGCCAAAATGAAAGAGGAGTTTACTCCCGCCCGCAAACAGTGGGAATTCGTGGCAATTGTCCAAGCCCTGCACGAAAGAAACTGGCTAGGTAATGGCAAAAAAGGTCTAGGATTTGCCGTCGGAAATGAACCGTTACCCTCTTTATTTGCTTCCCTAGGCTGCCAGATTGTCGCCACAGATCAAGGTTTGAATCCGATTAGCCAAAAAGAATGGGGCCAGACAAACCAACTGTGTAAAGGCAAAGCAGCTCTCAATGAGAAAAATATTTGTCCGCCCGAACAGTTTGAGAGATTAGTTGAAGTTCGGGATGTAGATATGAACTACATTCCTGAAGATTTGCAGCGAGGAGAATTTGACTTTATTTGGTCGTCTTGTGCTTTTGAACACATCGGCTCCATCGAAAAAGGACTGCAATTTGTCCAAAAATCCTTAGCTTGTCTCAAGAGCGGCGGTATGGCGCTGCACACCACAGAATATAACTGTACCTCCAACGCAGGTACGCTAGATTTACCCAATTTAGTATTTTACAGGCGTCAAGATATCGATCGACTAATTGGCGAATTAGAAAAACAAGGACATTGGGTAGAGCCTATCAGCTACGAGATGGGAAATCAAGCACCAGACTTAAAAGTAGCAAAACCACCTTATACTGAACCGCATCTCAAATTAGAAATGGGCGGTTATGTTGCCACATCTCTACTGCTGATTATCCACAAAGATGGTTGTCAAAAAGCCGATTTTGCCCCCAGGGTACCAGTTGTCAGTCAGACAACGGAAAAACAAATAAAATTAATTTACGACATCTCTGTACTCGGATACGGCCGTCACGTCAGTCGTTCTCGCACAGGCGTGGCGAGAGTTATCGAGAATATCGCCTTAGGTTTACTTCCCTCCACAGAATTAGAGCTATCTTTTAGCGCCACTCATTCTATATATGCCGTGCATAATTCGCTCGATTACTTGGAATCGCAGCCAATTTTTAAAGACGTACCCTTTGTCTATCCCAGCTTTATTTATCAATTTAGAACCAAACTAATTGAACTTTACAGAATGCTGGAAAATCAGAGTAAAGTTCTGATAAATAATGGCAGCGACTCACAGAATCTGTCTTTAATAGAAAGCTTGCAACATCCTCTGGCTGAAACGATAAAGTTGACTGTCGAGCAGAATTCGCTCGATCCCAATATTTTGAGAAATTCAGATATTTATCACTCCACGTTTTATCACGTTCCCGACCAAATCAGGCAATTTAAAAACCTCAAAACAATTTCGACAATTTACGATTTGATTCCGATTGTCTTGTCAGATTTATTTATCGGCAAAAACGACGGCGATTATCAGAGAATGGTAATGTCATTACAAACCTTAACTCCTGAAGATTCCATAATCTGCATATCTCAAGCTACGAGAAACGACTTGCTGAATCATGTAAAAAATCTTGACCCAGCCAAAGTTTTCGTTTCCTATCTCGCAGCCGATCCAAATACATTCTATCCCTGTTATGATACCAACAAGATTGCAGCCATCCGACAAAAATACTCCATACCCGACGCACAATACATCTTGGGTGTAAGTACCATAGAACCTCGCAAAAACATCTTACACGCCATCCGTTGTTTTGCCCAATTAGTCCAGCAGCAAGGTATCAAAGATTTGTACCTGGTATTAGTTGGCGCTCTCGGTTGGGATTACGAGCAGATATTTGCCGAAATATCCCAAAACAGTTTAGCAAAAGAGCGGATAATTATGACTGGTTATGTAGCTGATGAAGATTTAGCGGCACTGTACAGCGGTGCGCTAGCATTTGTTTATCCGTCGCTCTATGAAGGTTTTGGGCTTCCACCTTTAGAAGCAATGCAGTGCGGTACTCCAGTCATTACTTCCAATACCTCATCTCTTCCCGAGGTAGTTGGCGATGCAGGAATTACGATCGCTCCTGATGACGCTGACGGACTGTGCCACAATATGCTAAAACTTTATAACAGCCCATCTTTGCGTCGCGAGATGTCATTAAAGTCGCTCAAACAAGCTCAAAACTTCAGTTGGGATAGGTGCATTCAGGAGACAACGGCTGCTTACAAAATTGCTTTATCCAGCTAAAAGTTTAATCAATCAAATCTATGCCAACATCAAATCTAGAGCCAATCAAAGTTATCTACGATATTTCTGTCCTCGGACAAGGATATTTGCATTCGCGCGCTCGCACCGGAATCTTCCGAGTGGTGGAAAGTCTTGCAGAAGGATTGACTGCCTCGCCAGAATGTGATTTGCTCTTTAGTGTCAGTCAGTATTTTCAGTTGCTAGATGCTAGTCTCGATTACCTACAATCTAATCCTAAATTAGCAAAAGTTCCCCTGCTGCACTCCAGCTTTTCCCGGATTTTCCACAAAAAGCTCCTCGATACTTACAATCTGGTGGGTTGTCAAACAAAAATTAATGAGGCGAGCAATATCGCAGAGGACAAGCTATTTTTAGAACAAGTTAAAAATCATCTAGAAAACACGCTGAGAATGATGGGCGGTTATGCTAATGCTATCGACTCTCGCAACTTAGATGCAGTCGATATTTTTCACTCTCCCTACGATGAAATTCCTGCATCTGTTCAGCAAGCAAACAACGTGCAAGCATTTCTAACTATTTATGACTTAATTCCAATTTTATATCCGCAGTTTCTGCTGAGCGAACAAATTCCTCTACTTTACAAAAAAACTTTAGCAAGCATTTCTCAGAAAGACTGGGTGACTTGCATATCGCATTCCACAAAAAACGATTTGTGCAATTATCTAAACATAGACGAGTCGAGAGTTTTTGTCACGCCTCTGGCTGCGGAGCCGAGTATCTTTTATCCCTGCGCTGATGCGGCAAAACTTGCATCGACTCGCAACAAATACGGCATTCCCGATGCTCCTTATATTTTGAGTTTGGGTACGTTGGAACCGCGCAAAAATCTCGACGGTGCAATTCGCAGTTTTGCGAAACTAATTGAGGAACAAAAGATCAAAGATTTATATCTGGTGCTAGTCGGGACTCGGGGCTGGAAATACGACAAAATTATGGAAGAAATATCTCAGAAAAACTTCCTCAAAGAACGGATAATTTTTACAGGATATGTGCCAGAATCTGATTTGGCGGCGCTTTATAGCAGTGCTTTAGCGTTTGTCTATCCGTCGTTTTATGAAGGTTTTGGTTTGCCGCCACTGGAGGCGATGCAGTGTGGTGTACCTGTGATTACCTCGAATACATCTTCGCTTCCCGAAGTGGTTGGGGAAGCGGGAATTATGGTAGACCCAAAAGATACGGACGCGCTGTGTCATAGTATGCTGGAAATCTACAACAATTCGTCACTGCGTTCGAGTATGTCTGTAAAATCTTTGGCGCAAGCTAAACTTTTTAGCTGGGAAAGGTGCACTCAGCAAACTATCGCTGCTTATCGAACTGCTTTACGGTAATTTTACAGGAAACTCACCATGAAAATAGTTATTGACGGTATATTTTTTCAAAGTCAGCAAAGAAGCGGGATTGCTCGCGTTTGGCAGTCTTTGATGGCAGAATGGGTAAAAGATGGTTTTGCTCAGCATATAGTTATGTTAGACCGCGCGGGCACAATACCGAAGATTGCGGGCATTGAATATCGGTCGATTCCGGTTTACGATTACAACAAAACTGATGCTGACAGACAAATGTTGCAGCAAATGTGCGATCGCGAAAATGCAGATTTATTTGTCTCTACCTACTATACAACACCGCTGACTGCGCGATCGGCATTTGTCGCCTATGACATGATACCCGAAGTTACCGGAGCTGACCTCAATAATCCCATGTGGCGAGAAAAACATCGCGCTATCCGCCAAGCAGCTTCCTACATCGCCATTTCCCAAAGCACAGCCCGCGACTTAGTAAAGTTTTTCCCAGAAATATCTCTCCCATCCATTACTGTCGCTCGCTGCGGCATTCAAAAACATTTTTATCCTTCTAGTTTACCAGAAATTGCCACGTTTAAAACTGCACACCGGATTGAAAAGCCCTACTTTTTAATAATTGGAGAACGTTTAGGATTCAACGGTTATAAAAATACGATTGCTTTTTTTCAAGCTTTATCTAGACTCAGCAGCAAGTCTGGATTTGATGTTGTGTGCACCAGCGGTCAACCTGCGCTCGAACCTATATTACAGCAGTACACGGCTGGTTTCAACGTCCACCTGCTGTATTTGGGTGACGATGAATTAAGAGCGGCTTACTCGGGTGCAATCGCCCTCGTATTTCCCTCGAAATATGAAGGCTTCGGGCTGCCAATCTTGGAAGCAATGGCTTGCGGTTGTCCGGTGATTACATCTCCCAACAGCTCGATTCCCGAAGTAGCGGGAGAAGCAGCATTTTATGTCAGCGAAAATGATGTCAATGCGCTGGGAAATGCACTGTTTGACGTGCAGAAACCAGATATTCGCAACTCGTTGATTGCTGCCGGACTCGGACAATGCCGCAAATTCAGTTGGTCGTCAATGGCAAAAACAGTGAGTTCTGCACTGATGCAAGCTGCCGGAAATCAACAGCAAATCGCGGTAAAAGCGCCGGAAGCTCCAATTTTAGTGTCAACCATTATCGAGCAATACCAGAAAAACTCCGCCGATTTATCCGCCCTCGCAAATGTCCGCCAAGCTCGCCAACAAATTGCAGCCATCTGGCTCAATTTACCAGTCGAACAAGTAGCCAGCGCCTTTGTGGGTGATATCGGCAAACAGCACCAGGGAATTCTCGCCAGCGATATTAGAGACGAACCGCTAACTGATACAGAAGAGACTTTTGCGAGGGAATTAGTCGCCAATGTAGCGCAGGGATTTAACAACCCCAAAGCTATTAATTACCTGCTAGCGGCAATGCTGTACTGTCGCGCCGACAAACTGCCGCTCAAATACGAGCGCGCTACGATTCCTAACTGGTTCGCTAATGAATATCTGAAGTTCATGTTTACCTGTCCGAACCTATTTCAAAGTCGGGGAGAAGCAGACAGTTACTATCAATTTATCGCGGGATGGATTGATTACATACATAAGAATTTGTTCAAAAATGCCGATTCGCCACTTTGGCAGAATATTGCTGTGTTGTTCGCCCAAATCGCTAACTTTATCCCGCTGTACTTTACCACCGCAAACCTGCGCGAGCTTTACACCAAACGGGCGGATATTATTGAGTTTGCTTTAAAAACTCGCGGATCTGCTATTGATTGTATCTTCCCGGCGCGATCGCCCGCGCGCACAAAAATCCGCCTGGGCATCATCAGCGACCATTTCGCGCCGCAAACCGAAACCTTCGCTACTATCCCGGTTTTCGAGCATTTAGACCGCAACCAGTTCGAGATTTACCTGTACGCGCTCAACACCAGCGGCCACCAATTAGAACAATACTGTCAAAGCCGCGCCGACAAACTGGTGACACTCCCGCAAGAGTTTGCATCGCAAGTCCAAACCATCCGCGCCGACGACTTAGATATTCTGTTTTTCGGTACGAATTTAACTGCTATTAACAAACACGTTGGTTCGCTCGCAATGCACCGTTTAGCAAGGGTACAAACTACATCTTTCTGTTCTCCGACAACCACCGGACTCCGGCACATGGATTACTACATCGCAGGCAAATATACTGTACCGGATGCTAGCTATCAATCACAATATCGCGAACAGTTGGCTGTGCTAGAAGGCAGCGGTTTTTGTTTCAAATATGCCACAGAATCGGAAGTAGCTACAGTCAAACCCACGCGCCAAAGTCTCGGAATTTCTGACAGCACAACAGTGTTTGTCTCCGGCGCTAACTTCTACAAAATTCTGCCGGAGTTGAGAGAGACTTGGGTAAAGATTCTCGCGGCTGTTCCCGATTCAATCTTGATTTTGTATCCCTTCGGCCCGGCTTGGACTCGGACTTATCCAGCAACACCTTTTGTTAACAATCTCAATGCTATTTGTGCTAAATACGGGGTGAATAACAATCGTTTGCGATTCGTAAAACAACTGCCAAGCCGCGCGGATGTTAAAGAGTTTTTGCAGCTAGCAGATGTTTATCTCGATTCCTATCCTTACGCTGGGGCGACATCGTTAATCGATCCTTTGCAAGTAGGATTGCCGGTGGTGGTTGTGGAGGGAAATGCTTTGCGCTTCCGTCAAGGTGCGGCGATGCTGCGGGAATTGCAAATGCCCGATTTAATCGCCCGTGACGAAGCATCCTACATTCAGCTAGCCGTGAGTCTCGGCACAAACCCGCAACTGCGCCAGCAAAAACGGCAGGAAATTGTCGAGAAAATGCAGGGCAATCCGGCCTGTTTTGATAGTGTTGCATATGGAGGGGCGATCGCGAAACTCTTCCAAGAACTCTTTACCCACTGGCAAACCAGCCACCTAGAAGCCTCCCGCAGCTTGCAGGATAGCATTCCCCGGCAGCCGGATGCGATCGAGATCCTCTCCAACGCCGTCCAGCTTTACCAGAGAAATTCATCCAACGTCTCAGCAATATCTCAACTGCGGCAAATCCGCAAACAAATCGCGGATTTTTGGCTGAATGTTCCCACCGAAAATCTAGAAGCCACCTATCAAAGTCCTTCAGGAAAAAACTATCAAATCATCCTGAAAAGCGGCTTTCAACGTCAAGCGATGATGGAAGACGAACAAATATTTTTGCAGCAATTAACGCAGATTAGCAAAGGATTGGTGCACCCGAAAGCTGTCAGCGCCTTGCTCGCGGCGATGCTGTATTTCCCGCCGGGCACCATGCGAATTCCCGACCCTCGCAACCGCTTGCCGCACTGGTTAATCGGCGATTACGAACAAGTTTTTGAAACAAAATCCGCCGTCAATTCCGAGTCAAGTTCTGACTTGCTAGCTCAATACATTCAATCCCCCCAATTTGCCAATCAACTATTAGGATGCGTCAATCTTTACCGCATCGATCCCTCTGACGAATCGGTAGTTTTGGAACTCCGCCAAATCAGAAAACAAATGGCTGATTTTTGGCTAAGCGTTCCTTGCGAACAATTGCCAGATATTTACCTAGGAGAACTTCGCAAAGGATATCAAGCACTGCTTAGCTGCCGCTTCCAAGCAGAATCAATGACTGAAGCCGAACAAAACTTTTTGCAGCAATTAACCGAAATTAGCAAAGGGTTGGTGCAGCCTCAAGCTATCAATGCTTTGCTGGGTGCAATGCTGTATTTTGTGCCGGGAAAAATGCGGGTACCCGAGGCTCGCACCCGGTTGCCGCAGTGGTTGATTGAGGATTACGAAAATGTGTTTGAAACTGCGTTTGCGGTAGCGGAACAAACTATTGTCAACCAAGATGTTCTACCGCAGTTTATGAATCAATTAACTGCTGCTGTCAATCTTTATGAAATCGACCCGACGGCTGAATTTGCGATCGCAGATTTGCGGCAAATTCGGACGCAACTCGCCAATTTGTGGCTGAGTGTTTCCGACGAACAACTTGAACTTTTGTACCGGAGCGATTTCGGCAAGGGTTACAAGGCAGTGCTGGGCTGCGGGTTGATTAATGAGCCGCTGGCCCAGAATGAACGCGGGTTTTTTAACTCGTTGGTTGCTGAGTTGAGTAAAGGGTTTGGAACGCCTAAAGCTGTGAATAATTTGCTGGCGGCGATGCTGTTTTGTCGCGCTGGACAGTTGCAAGTTCAGGATGCGAATAGTTGTTTGCCGCCTTGGTTTTTGGAGGATTACGAGCGGTTTGTTGGGGGTGCGATCGAGCTTGCTGTGAAGTAAATGCATATAACCTAGGGTGGGCCGCAGCTCACCCAGGTCTGTCTAGCGTGATCGATTAGTTAGACAATTGGAACTTGATTTTTAAGGGCAAAAGAAATGCTTCAAATATATGGACATTCTCTATTCCTCTGTTTCAATCAACTCTAAACCATTCATCCAATCCTTGCCTAATTTTGAATTAGTAATTATAGTCTTTAAATCATTTTTTATGATGTCTCTAAAATTTGGAGTGTCTTGAATTCTAAGCTTCCAATTTTTTAGCCAGAATTCTTTAGGTAAACGTTTAATGATATCTAACACTTTTTCTTCAATTTCATCACTTTCAAATACATCTAGTAAATCCATCTCCCAAAAATATACTAATCGGTCAGTGATATACTCATTGAAAGCACTAATATTTGCCTTCCTCATAAATTGATTATTTTTTCCAAAAAGCTCTGGGTAATTTCCTTTCACCGCTCTCCAGGTTGCACAGAAAAACTCGATTAAGGAATCTTCATCATTTTCAAGCACTGTAAAAGACTTACGAATATATCGCATTGTTTGTTCTATGGCAGTAATTGGCACTAGATGAGTTTCTTCTGTAATCTCTCTGTTATAAGACCAATCTAATAAATTTTGAAATGGGCTTGATGGAGAATCATTGAGAGACCTAAGTATCAGTGGCTTATCACCATATTTAACACGCGCTAGTACAAGTCGTTTCTCAAGTTCATCTTCATTAAAATCTGCAACAATAGATTTGACATTTTCGGCTGAAACTCGTACTGCTTTATTATTTACTACAATAAACTGGAAAGCTTGTTCTTGACGATTAGCATCTATTAAGCTAACAACAGTTATTGGTAAATCCTCTTTATCAAATTCAGACATACCATAAAGACGGTGCTGTCCGTCTACAATAAGTGCTGGTTTAGTATCTTCCGGTTCATTGTGTTCAAATGAAAACTCAATAATTCCCCAATCGAGTTGATTATAACAGGCATTGAATATGTCTACAGGGTTTTCTAAGGAACTCTTTGTTTGAATAATACCTTCGCTAATTTTTGTACTTAAAGAGGTAAACTTTGCTTTTTCGGGATCAAAAGCTATAAGTATACTATTAGGAATTGTATTGATTGAACTAGCCTCTATGAATTTCGTAACTGCACTAGCTCTAGCTTTTCTTAGTACACGCTGCGCTCCTTTTTTGACATCTTTTATTCGTCGAATCCCCAACCACTCTTTCAAATCTTTTGCGCGTGCATTAAAAACAAAAAAACGAGTTACCTTTTCATCTGTGCGCTGTGATATTAAACTGCCAAAATAACACCTGTGTTCAGTCATAACTATCCCCTTATTTTGTGATGTTTTTCGCAAAAAATCTCTATATTTAAGAAATGCCAACTATCATTGGGATTTTTGCGTCCAAATTTTAACTTTCCCGCATCGGCTGCTGATTTTTCACAAATAGAACACTTAAATTCTCTTTTAGCCCATAAAGCCAATTCATATTCCCTGTTCATCTCCGTCGAAAAGTGTTTATCGTTTTCATCACTTACGAGACATATCTTTTCATAATGAAAATCGCTAGCATCTATATGATCTGACTTTTTACAATTACATTTTGGGCAAGCGACTTCAAGATTGAAATTATGACTTGAACCGCCCATTGCTTTCGGCCATTTATGCTCCACTTGAACTGAGTTGTATGAATCTCCTATATCAAACTCCAGTTCGCCGCCACAGATATAGCAAGCCTTATTATTATTTCTGGCTCTCTTTCTTATGTTATGTTTAGTGCTGTCTGCTACGTCTGCATTTCTCTTATCCAAACACTCACGAATTAAGGCAATAATTTTTCCAATATGCTTTTCAGGAAAGCGCATATCATCTTTCAGGAAAGCTCTCAAATCAGTTATGAATTTTTCATTTCCTTTATCCTCTTTTTTACACTTCCTTTGAAAATAATCAGCGGTTACTATCAGTCGTCGCAATACATAGTTGATGGTGCTATTGTAAACTAAATCTCTCAATTCTCCATCAGCTTGTAGAATATAATCTATTCTTGAAATAAAGGAGTCATTTTTGACATCAGCAGGGAAAATTTGTTTGATAAATTCCCTTAGCTGTTCTCCTGGGTTAATGTTATTTTCATCTACACTTTTTTGCATCTGATAACTCTCTTTGGATTTTATCTCAAACTCAGATGAATAATCGTTGCTTTTAATCGTAATACTTTCCTTTTTTAGCTTTGAGCCCTAGCTCTTATATTTCAATACGCTCTACGACAAATTTCTTGTATTAATCAATAATCCCACTTTTTCTGCATTACTAAATCACTTTTTAATATTTCTTAACTACTATGATGACTCTAGCAGTTCAATTTTCCCTTGTCGAACATTACCCCAAAGCGTTTTCCGAATATCCACCTCACAAAGTATAGTCTATGCAATTTGCATATTTCTGGTACATTGTCGCACTGGGCGACCAATTACAACCTAACACTGTTTTAGCCCAATCACTCTTAGAGAGTGGCTGGCAGTTTTTCGGGGAGAAGACGTACAAGCTGTGGCATTGCCCGATCGCCCTCCTTATGCGAAACCCGACAAACAGGAAATATTATACTGTATGGGTGCACTACAACCCTAACCAACCTCGAAGAGATTGCTCCAGTCGCTCAGCATCAGAATCCGCTAATTTGCCAATTGTCGTTAGAACCAAGCTTTCATGCACTGTATACAAACCTCGCTTGACTGCTGTAGCCACATTTAACCCTGCTGTTGACCATTCAGCAAGTACGAACTCACCCTCAAGTAAGGATGCAGTTTTGCTTGTCAATGGCACAATCATGATGTCTTGAGATACGTGCGGCGCACTCACAACAATTGCTGGTCTCACCTTAGAACTAGACAAGTCTGAAAAGGGATATCTAACCAAAATTATGTCATTTTTAGAGTAGCTGGGCATAGACATCATCCTCAGTATTATCCCAAACTGTATCTAATGATGTTTGACTGGCTTGAAGCCAAAACTCAGTTTCTTCATCAGGTAAGAGTGTTACTAATACTTTTGCCCCTTCGGGTAACTCTGATAACTCCAGCAGTTCAATTTTCCCTTGTCGAACAGTAGCCCAAAGCGTTTTCAGCATATCCACCTCATAAACTATGCTTTATTATGCAATTTGCAGATTTCTGGTAGGTTGTCGCACAGAGCGACTAATTACAACCTAACACTGTTTTAGCCCGATCGCTTGACGGAGAGTGGCTGGCAATGTTTCGCACAGAAGATGGACAAGCTGCAACATTACGGACTCGCTGTTTGCACCGCAGCAGTCGTTTATCCGCAGGAAAGAGTTGTAGTCGGTTATTGCAATGCCATTATCATGGTTGGATATACAATCAAATTTAAACCCGGATTTGCTATCAATTCAAGACGAGTTCTGGATGTTTCGGCTCAAACAAAGGGCGTGTTACTTGGCGCAGCAGGACTGTTTCTAAGCTGCCTTCTACTACCTCTGCTGCTTCTATTTCTAATTCGCCCCACAATAGTCGATCGCCCTGAGCGGGCATTTTACCAAAAGTGTGGATCGCGAATCCGGCGATTGTTTGGTAAGCTTGGTTCGTGGGGAGATTGATCCCGAGTTTTTCGTTAACTGCTGTTACTTCCCAGACGCCGGAAATTAGGGCTGAGTGAGCGTCTTTTTCAATCAGAGTTGCTTCGGAAGCTGGTAGCAGCGGCTCTGACGGTTTGCTGGTAATCGAACCTGTCAGCAGCCGCACAGTACCGTTGAGAACTGCTAGCAGCGGCCACAGTATTTTTGAGCAGATTTCCAGGGCGGGCATCAGTAACAAAGCCGTGCGCTCTGGAGCGTGGGTTGCTAATACTTTGGGGATGAGTTCTCCTAATACTATCTCGATGTATGTAACGAAGATGAAAGCTACGGGAACTGCGATCGAGTGCGCCGTCAGCATTGCCGGAAAATGACCGATCGGCAATTTGTCGATCCAAGGCTCGATCCAGTGTACAGTCGCTCCCTCCCCCAACCATCCCAACAGCAAACTCCCCGCTGTAGTGCCTGTTTGAGTCACCGACAGGTAATGCGGTATGTTGTTCTGCGCTTGGTGGACGAGTTGGGCGGTTTTGGCGTTTGGGCGATCGGGCAACTGAGCGAGTTGCCGGATTTGATGGCGATCTGCCGATACTAATGCTAGTTCTGACGCCACAAAAAACGCGATTAAAAGTGTTAAGCCCAGCAACATTGCTAACCTCAGCAATGTTTCGGCGACTTCTATTTCCAGACAAGTAAGGTTGTTCAAAATAGATAAATAATATGATAGATGTTTTCCGCTAACACTCTTATTTTAGCTTAGCCATTCAGAAAGATTGACATCGGATATCCGCACTACCCGTATTCGTAGGATAAGCAATACGCAGCTTACTTACCCCTAGATGTTGTGAAATCTTACTCTTCCTTCTCTTCTCTTCCTTCGCGCTCTTTGCGCCTTTGCGGTTCGTTAAAAAATCCCAATCACCAGATACAACAATTTGCATCCACCTCATTTTGGGGTTTGTTTACTTAACACGGTTAGCATCGGTGCGTCGCTATAAGATTGTCGATTTTGATGCAAAGAATTCTCAAGGGCGACGCACCCTACGACTCCTTCGCGACTTAACACGGTTAGCATCGGTGCGTCGCTATAAGATTGTCGATTTTGATGCCAAGAATTCTCAAGGGCGACGCACCCTACGGCTCCTTCGCGACTTAACACTGTTAGCATCGGTGCGTCGCTATAAGATTGTCGATTTTGATGCAAAGAATTCTCAAGGGCGACGCACCCTACGGCTCCTTCGCGACTTAACACGGTTAGCATAGGTGCGTCGCTATAAAATTGTCGATTTTGATGCAAAGAATTCTCAAGGGCGACGCACCCTACGGCTCTTACTTTGTGGAACAGGCGTCTCGCCTGTTCTCCTTCGGGCGCGGTTCGTTAAAAGAATCCAATTAACAAACCCCAAACTAATTGCTGTATCAACTCTCCCTTACCTCCCGCAACGAGTTAATTTCCGTCAAAGTCTCCTCCGGATCTGACTTCAACCCGCCTTGAATGTAATTCAACTTCACTTCTTCCAACAAATCCGACAGCAGAGACTGCAATTCCGCGAGAGTTTTCTCATCTTGCAATTCCCGCCGCAAACTTTGATTGAATTCTTGGCTGAAATTATCGATAATTTTGCGCCCTTTATCATCTTCGTAAGTAGTCGCTACCACATCAACCGCAGTTTGAGCCAGATAATTTGCTAGCTGTTCGGTCATTTCCTTAGGCAAAATATTAATCGGCGAGAAAGTTTGCAGGAGTTGATAAAAATCCGACTGTTTGATGGTTGTTTCCAGATTGTGGTGCAGCAATTCTTCTAAACCCGGTTGCACTTGCGGCAAAACTTTGTAAATTGTCAGATCCAAAATCCGGTTGGTTATTTGTTCGATCGTATTTTCCTGATTGACGTGAAGGTACGGCTGCTGCGGTTCCAGCAGTACCCGCGCTGCGTCGCCTTGTTCGATCGAACTTTGAGCTTGATTGATAAACCGCACCATCATGTATTCGGACATTGTATCGGCTAAATAAGCCACTGGTTCGTAGGTAATTTGAGCAACGGCGCGATCGAGATTCACCAAACCAGACTTGTGGAGGCGCACCAACACCGGCAGAATCCGCCACCCCTGCCAAATCGGCACCAGCAGAAACACTTCGTACCAGCGCCTCAGCACAAAATTCGACCAACTTACTCCCGGTTTGCGGCGGGTGTGGAACAGACTTTTAATCGCAAATTCCGCCCAGAAAAAACCGATCAACCACGCATCAATTCGCCAAAACTGGTCAGCCTTTGGCAAATATGCCGAATTGGGCAAACTCGAATTAATGCCTTTAATCGGGTCGTAAAGTTTCACTATACCGGGCAAATAACTCTGATAAACAGGGCGCAACTGAAGGTAACTAAAATGGAAAAGCACCAGCAAGAAATTGACCACCGCTACTAATGCGCTCAGTTTTGCCCAAGTAATTACTTTTTTGGGCGCTTTGACATCGGTGCTGTTAACAGTTGTGTTGGAATTTGACATAAAAGTAATTTTCTGAGTTGGCTAATCGATAAATCTATCTTGTGGCTGAGGCTGAAGAACTCCTAAACTCTTACAATCCCTTGGTAAAGCATAAGTATCAGGAAACCCAAGGTCGTGAACTTAAAAACAGTCATATCGCTGCTCAAACAAACTTTTGCTGAATGGCAAGAAGATAAAGCGCCAACCCTAGCCGCTGCCCTAGCCTATTACACAGTTTTCTCCCTCGCCCCGCTGCTAATTATCGTAATTGCGATCGTCGGTTTAGTCTTTGGTGCAGACGCAGCCCAAGGTCAAATCGTCGGCCAACTCCAAAGTCTAATCGGCAAAGATGGCGCCCAAACTGTCCAAGAACTGATTCTCAAAGCCTCAGAACCCAAGTCGGGAATGATTGCTACTTTAGTCGGCATCGCTACACTTTTGTGGGGCGCTTCCAACGTGTTTACTAATCTCAAAGAAGCTCTCAATACTATTTGGAATGTTTCGCCTCCTCCGGGACGGGGTATCTGGGGATTTTTGCAAGACCGCGTATTGTCTTTTGCGATGATTTTAGGCATCGGCTTTCTACTGTTAGTATCTTTAGTAATTAGCGCTGTTTTAGCAGCCGTCAGCTTTTGGTTGAACGGTTTGCTACACTTACCCGTCAACATTTGGCAGATTGTGGACTTTGCTATCTCCTTTGGTGTAGTTACGTTACTGTTTGCCTTGATTTACAAACTTTTGCCCGATGTCGATCTTGCTTGGAATGATGTGTGGATCGGCGCTGCCATCACCTCAGTCCTGTTTACGATCGGCAAATCCCTAATAGGAGTTTACCTAGGAGGTAGCGGTATTGCCTCTACCTACGGTGCTGCGGGATCGTTCGTGATTATCCTGCTTTGGATTAATTATTCCGCTCAAATTCTCTTCTTGGGCGCCGAGTTTACCCAAGTTTGGGCTAACCGATACGGCTCTCGAATGCGAGCTTCGCGAAATAGTACCCTTCACAGCGAAAAGGGGGAATCTCCTACAGGCAAACATCGGAACAATTCTTAATATTTGACAACTTGAAAATTAGAGGTTAAACTAGATACCCGCATTTGATAGAAGCAAGAGCTAAGCAGGCAGAAAGCGGAAGAAAAGAACAATTTTGAAGGCAATAATTCTGCTTTGTTTGAGATCGGCCTCTAAAATTATGTCTAGAGGATGATTTACTTCTGCTTTCTCCACAACCAAAACCATTGATCCCGAAAGGTAAAAATTAGACCTGTGACTGACGGGAGCATCTGGGACAGCAACCTCAAAGCTGGTGGAAGTTTGACAGCGGCTCAAATCCAGAAAAATCTCTTCACCCTCGTTTATTTCCATTTAGATTATCTAGAGTTTGAGCTGCTGCTGGTCTCTGTCAGCAGAAGGAAGTCGTTTATCAATTTTTTGCCTGCAATTTATCCCTGAGGGATGATTGATCGATCGCCTATTTTGACTTTAATAACAATTAGCAGTTACCTTCCATTTCCCGCACAGTAGCCAAAATCGCACATTGAATCGGCAGTAAGTTTTTTTTAAATGTTGGTAAACAATCATGATTTCATTAACTAAAAAACGCATCGCCCTGATCTCGGTACACGGCGATCCGGCTGTGGAAATTGGCAAAGAAGAAGCGGGCGGGCAAAATGTTTACGTGCGTCAAGTAGGTGAAGCTCTGGCGAAACAGGGGTGGCAAGTTGATATGTTCACCCGATCGTCCGATCGCCAACAAGCAAGCATTGTCCCGCACAGCCCGAATTGCCGGACAATCCGCCTAGTAGCAGGGCCACAAGAATTTATTCCCCGCGACGAACTTTACGCATATTTGCCTATTTTTGTGCGCGAATTTCAGAAGTTTCAGTTAGAGTCAGGCATTCAATGTCCCTTAGTTCACACGAATTACTGGCTGTCTTCTTGGGTGGGAATGGAGTTGAAAAAATCTCAACCCCTGCGGCAAGTTCACACCTATCATTCTTTGGCAGCGGTTAAATACAAGTCGGTTTCGACAATTCCGATGATTGCCAAAACCAGGCTGCAAGTGGAAAAAACTCTTTTGGAAACAGCCGATCGCGTGGTGGCTACCAGTCCCCAGGAAAAAGAACACATGAGGTCTCTCGTGTCCTCAAAAGGCAATATAGATATTATTCCTTGCGGTACCGAAATAGAGCGGTTTGGGTCGATCGGGCGATCGGCAGCCCGCCAACAGTTGGGAATAGCCCCGCAAACCAAAGTCGTGTTGTACGTCGGCCGTTTCGATCCGCGCAAAGGCATCGAAACCTTAGTGCGCGCTGTGGGGCTGTCAGCGCTGCGCCAAGGCGATTTAAAACTAATTATCGGCGGCGGCTGGCGCGAGGGACAATGCGACGGTAAAGAGCGCGATCGCATCGGCAGCATCGTTCAAGAATTAGGCTTAAGCGACATTACCAGCTTTCCCGGTGGCTTGAGCCGAGACATTCTCCCCGCCTACTACGCCGCAGCCGATGTCTGCGTCATTCCCAGCCACTACGAACCCTTCGGTTTAGTCGCCATTGAAGCGATGGCCTGCGGCACGCCCGTAGTCGCCTCCGACGTGGGAGGGCTGAAATATACCGTAGTGCCGCGACAAACCGGTTTGCTGGCGCCGCCGAAAAATGAAGCACTGTTTGCAAGTGCGATCGATCGGCTGTTAGTTGACTCAGCATGGCGCCAGCAACTCGGACAAGCAGGCCGAGTGCGCGTCCAAACCTATTTCAGTTGGGACGGTGTAGCCTCCCAACTAAGTCAACTTTACACTCAACTGCTCGAAAAAGCCGTGATGAAACTTGACCCCGTGAGCGCTTAGTAGTATCACTTAGTATGGTTGAAGCGAGTTTCCATTGATCCCTATCCATCTCATCCGTTATAACTGGGAACCTTCAACTAGAAGTGATATCAGGAGGTACTCTTGTACGCACCCGAACATCTGGGAAGCCATCTGCAACCCATAGAAGACATCGAGCTAATTCGCCTCTGGGTGGAACGCCAATCCCACCGCAGCAAGCGCTTTAGCTGGCAGGCGGCAAACCGTTTCCGGCTGTTTGTAGAAAAACCTCTCGCAGCAGTGACTCTGACAGATGTCCAGACTTTCGCCGCAGCGATGAGGGTTCGCAAAGTTCCACCCCGTTTCTACAAGCAAACCTTGCTAGCGCTGAAATCTCTGTTCGCCTTCGGCCAGCAAACGAGAATCTTGCCCGCAGTCATTCCGTTGGATGCGTGGCCAGTGCGACAGCCCAACGAGCAGTCCAAACGCCTCCGCTTAAGGCTGCGGTGGAGTTTGTGCATCTGTCTGTGCTTTTTTTTGGGTAGAATCACCCCAAAACTTTGGGGTCAAACAGTCTCAGCAGAAATATCGCCACCTCCGAAACGCCTGAGTATCCCGACAGAAAGTTCGCCCTCTCCCCAGCCGTTGCCGTCGGTTGCTGCTGAGGATAAAGTTGCAACTGACGATAGCATCGAGCGCGATCGAGTCAAAGCCTTTCTCGACACCATCGCCGCCGCCGAAGGCACCGCTAGTCCCGACGGCTACCACACCCAGTACACCGGCACCAAATTTGCCAGTTTCAGCGATCATCCCAGAGAAATGAGATGCGGCCGCCGCTACGGCACAAAGCTATGTTCCGACGCTGCGGGGCGCTATCAGTTTCTGAGCACAACTTGGGACAGATTCGCCAAAAAATTTAGCCTCACCGATTTTAGCCCCCAAAATCAAGATTTTGTAGCCGTAGAGTTAATCCGAGAAAAAGGTGCCTTAGAAGATATAGAAGCGGGTCGATTGGAGTCAGCAGTCAAAAAACTCGCTTACATTTGGCCTTCTTTTCGGCGTTTTGGCGGTTCCGTGGACTCGTCGATGCCCAAACTCGAACAAATGTACCTCCAAAATTTAGGGATTTACCGCCCTGAATTGGTTGTCAGCCATTAGACAGTCGATTTGAGATTTGAGATTTGAGATTTTACTTGCAGCGCAGTGAATCTGGGAGCTTGAACAAAAGTCTAAAATTTGAGGAGTATCTACTCATAAGCATCGGGGGCTGGTAGCCGTTTCTTGTGAGTCAATATTTTAACGACGAGTTACGAGTTGAGTTTAGGGATTTTGGTTGAAATTTTAACAGCCAAAATTGAGACTGGGGGATTTATGGGTTATGTCTATGGTTTGGGATGTTAAAAATTAGGCTAAGCTAGTTTTCCATCTTCCATGTTAACGATGCGATCGGCAATATCCAAAATGCGGTTATCGTGGGTCACTAACAAAATAGTACAACCCTGCTCTTTGGCAAGTTGCTGCATCAACACCACCACTTCGCGCCCGGATTTGCTATCTAGGGCCGCTGTTGGTTCGTCAGCCAAAACAATTTGCGGGCGACTCACCAAAGCGCGGGCGATCGCAATTCTTTGTTTTTGTCCGCCCGACAAATCATCGGGATAATAGTTAACCCGTTCTTGGAGCCCTACCAATGCTAGCATTTGCGAAGAGCGATCGCGCATTTCGGCACGCGACAAATTCCCATGAACCTCCAAACCCATTTGCACGTTTTGCAGCGCCGTCAAACTGCGATGTAAGTTGTGTGCTTGGAAAATATAGCCTATTTTGCGGCGCCCTTTCACCAATATATCGGAACTAGCCTTGCACATCTCTTGACCGAGAATTTTGAGACTGCCAAATTGAGTTGACCGCAGTCCGCCAATCAAAGTCAAAAGCGTAGTTTTTCCCGAACCGGAAGGCCCCGTCATCAGCACGATTTCACCAGCATTAATGTCCAGATTGATGTCAAAAAGTACCTGTTTTTGCAGTTGACCTTGACCGAAGTAGTGGTCGAGGTGATGTGCAGAAATTACAGGTTCAGGAATCTGTAAATTGTTGGTTGTTTCGCAAACAGTAGCATGATTCATAATTTATACCTCAATACGGTTTACTTAATATTGTCCGAAGAGAGGAACGAAGCAATCGCACAGTTTATTTTTCATAGCGTTTTACCCCTAGGAGGGTTTCTAGTCGTAGGGTGCGTCGCCATTAAAAATACCTAAAAAAATCGACAATCTGGTAGCGACGCACCTGTGCCATTGCAGTTCTTGTAAACAACCCTCCGTTCAGAAATCAATTCAAAGTTAGGTTTCTAGTCGTAGGGTGCGTCGCCATTAAAAATACCTAAAAAAATCGACAATCTGGTAGCGACGCACCTGTGCCATTGCAGTTTTTGTAAACACCCCTTCGTTTCACTCTGCCTAACAATTATTTTCTTTGGTTTATTTAGTTAATCCTGTAGGCATAGGTGCGTCGCTATGAGATTGTCCATGTTTATTTGGGGATTTAGAAAGCGACGCACCCTACGACTTATATACTGTGAACCTGGCAAATGCGGACTGAAGTCCTCACTACGAACGAGATTAAAACATATCTGCCGGGTCGGCTGCTTGCAGTTTTCGAGTAGCAATCGTGCCTGAAATACTGCACATGACCACGTTCAATATTAATACTGTAACTGCTCGAACCAGCGTCATATACAGCGGCAGATTTGTGGCTTTACGAGTTAAGGCGTAAAGTCCGAAAGAGATTCCTAATCCTGGTAAAAAACCGATAATTGATAAAATCAAAGCTTCTTCAAAAACAATTCCGAGTAAATAAACATTGCGGTAGCCCATCGCTTTAAAAGTAGCATATTCTCCCATGTGGTCGCTGACATCGGTTGACAGAACTTGGTAAACAATAATGACGCCAACTACAAAACCCATCGCTACGCCTAAATTAAACACAAAGCCAACCGCAGTATTCTTAGCCCAGTAATTTTTCTCAAAATCGATAAATTCTTGTTTAGTTAGTACCTTGACATCATCCGGCAAGTATGCTGTTAAAACTTGTTGAACTTGCAGGGGGTCAGCACCAGGTTGCAGTTGAATTAATCCGGCATTAACACTCCCGGAGTTTTGTCTGGGAAACAGGCGCAGGTAATTTTGATCGCTAGTCATCAAGATGCCGTCGGCGGCAAAAGATGCTCCAACTGTGAATAAACCGCTGACGCTAACGGTGCGCCGCTCGATCTCTGTTTTAACCGATGTTCCTTGATTAATTTGCGCGATCGTCCTTTGGTAATCTCCCCTCGCAGCGCGATCGAACAGCACCGTATCCGGCAATTTTATCGCGCTCAAATTTTGGTTGACTTCCGGTAGAGCAAACGCAGGGCGATCTGGATTGAAACCCACCACCATCAGCGAGGTTTCGCGCCGAGTTTCGGGATTTTTCCAGTTGGCAATTTTGACATAAAGCGAATCCGCTGATTTCACGCCCGGTACATTCATTGCTTGATACAATCTGCGCCGGGGAAATGAAGACAAATTAATCAAATTCCGGGCTTGGGGGTGAATCAAAACTAAGTCTGTTTGCAAGGTTGTGTGCAGGCGCGTATTGCTGGTGTAGAGGGCATTTTGGAATCCCAACTGCATGAACATCAGAATATCAGCAAAAGCAATTCCTGCTACTGCAACCGCCATTCGTCCTTTGTCGTGACTCAGTTGCAACCATCCGATAGGAGTTCTGTTTCTTAACTGTTGTAAGGGTTTAATTAGTCCAATCATATCTCTCTTCTCTTCCTCTATTTTCTCTGTGTCCTCTGCGCTCTCTGCGGTTAAAAACTTCTTAATTCTTAATTTCCCCCGATCGCAACCTTGACTTGCAAATTAGTCAATCCCGCTACTTTCTGGCTGGAAGCTGCATCTAAGCGCACTTTTACTTCCACAATTCGGGCATCAATATTGGCAGAAGGATCGGTGTTAACAATATTTTGCCGCTGCACCTGCAAACCGATGTATTCGACACTTCCCTGCAATTCCCCCTGGAAAGAATCGCTGGTAATTTTGGCTGGCTGTCCAATCCGTACTTTGTCCACATCGCTTTGGTAGATTTCAGCCACCGCCAGCATTTCGCGAGTTTGTCCGAGTTCGACAATCCCGTCGTTTCCGACTTTTTCCCCCGGATACGTGTGAATTTTTAGGACTTGAGCATCTCTGGGAGCGCGGATGTAAGCTAGAGCTAGATTGGCTTTGGCTTGTTTGGCGGCGGCTTGGGCGGAACCGACTTCGGCGGCGGCTGCTTCTATGTCAACGGGGCGCACTTCGGCGATGCGATCGAGATTTGCTTCGGCTTCGTCTATTTGCTGTTGTCGAGATTCCTGAATTTGGCTGAGTTTGGCTTGGGCTTCGTTAATCTGCTGTTGGCGAGATTGCTGAATTTGGTTGAGTTTGGCTTGGGCTTCGTTAATTTGTTGTTGGCGGGATTGGCGAATTTGGTTGAGTTTGGCCTTTCCTTCGTTGAGTTGCTGTTGGGCTGTTTCGGCGGCGAGGCTTTTGCTGTCGCTAGTTGAGGCCGAAATTGCTCCTTGTTGATACAGTTGCGAGTACCGCAGTTGTTCGTTTGTGGCGTTGCGGAGTTCGGCTTCTATGCGCGCAATTGCTGCTTGTTGGGTTTGAATTTCCCCTTGTTGTTCGGCGATTATGCGCGCAATTGTGGCTTGTTGGGCTGTAATTTCGGTGCTGCGATCGACTTCTAAGCGAGCAACGATCGCCTGTTGCGCTGTGATTTCGTTACTGCGATCGGCTTGCAAGCGGGCAATACTGGCTTTCTGGGCTTGAATTTCGCCATTTTTGGCTCCGGCTTTCACTTTTGCAAGATTTGCCTCGGCTACACGCACTTGTTCTCTAGCTTGCTCAAAGGCGGCTTGCTGGCGATCGCGATTGTCGAGAATTGCGATCGTTTCACCTGTTTTCAATCTGTCTCCTTCTTTTACCAGGAGTCGATCGATCCTGTTACCATCCGCCGCCCCAGATCCCGAAACTTTAATCACTTCTCCCCTAGGTTCCAGTCGCCCCAAAGCTGTCACTGTGGTTAATTGGGATGCTGCGACGGTGGCGGCTGCGGTTGCTGCGTTGGGATCTCGAATGTGCGATCGCCAGATCGTGTAACCAGTAGTTCCCCCTGTCACCACCGTTGCTAACGCTGCCACAACTAGGAGTTGTTTAACTAAGGGTGAATTTGAGGATAAGGTTTCTGCGGTTAATCGGTGTACCATGACACACCTCATGATTTTGGTAAGTAAAAAACTAAACGGTTTAGTTTATGTTTAAATACTAAACCGTTCAGTATAATGATGTCAAGACCCCAAGCAAAAATTACAGAAACCAACGATGGCCAGGACAAAACCGATCGAACCAGACGCAGCAGCAGGTGATAAAAGCGAGCAAATCCTGCAAGGTGCGATGCAAGAATTTTTAACCCACGGCTACGCGGGCACGAGTATGGACAAGGTAGCAAAGACGGGGGGAGTTTCCAAAGCCACGGTTTACAGCTACTTTCAAGATAAAGAGGGATTGTTCGCGGCCTTGGTTAAGTGGCTGGCGCTAAAAAAAATCCATTTTACAATTCTCGATGAAGAACCCGCCGTAGCGCTGCGATTTATTGCCACAACTATATTGGATCAGGCGACGCACGAACCAGAATTTCTCAATTTCGTCAGGTTAGTGATTGCGGAGTCGGGGCGTTTTCCCGAGCTAGCGCAGACATTTGTGAGAAACTTGGCTAAACCGGGTATCGATCGGCTGACTGAATATTTAACATCGCATCCAGAGTTAAAATTGCCCGATCCGGAGGCGACAGCGCGGATTTTTATTGGCTCTCTGGTATATTTCCAGTTAACGCAGGAGATGATGCACGGTAAAGATATTATCCCAATGGAGCGCGATCGAGTAATCGACGCTCTGCTGCACTTGATTTTACCCCCGCAGTCGAATTCCTAAGGGCGGATCTCTCGTATTTATGGTGAGAAGGTAAGCTAATAGTCTAGCAGTATCAACGGTTTCAATGCTCAGACCTCACCTTCTTAGTACGATCTGCTACTTACACCAAGCATCCGCCAGAGCCCTGTACCGCACGTTTCAGTGGATAAAACACAGATTTACTGGGGTTTCCCCTGGAACGGTACAGATCTGGATTCCTCAAACCGATCGAGAGCAGTATGTGCAGATTGCAAGTAGCCTCTACGAGTGGCGACAGCAGTGGCAGGATCGGATAGATCGATCGTTTAAAACGTCTATTCCCAGCCATCTTAACAACGGTAAACTGAAAGTATGCGTTGTTATCACCTCCGACTTAAATATTCTCAAGAGCCTGCCGACAGGTATAAATAGTCAGATTATTCGGCCGCTGCATCCTGTCTGGAGTTTAGTCGCTAATGTCAAAAATGCCACCTACTCAATTAAAGGCATCGAGATTCGCGGATCTAAGCATTTTGAGCCAGGAAGTGCGGTTTATCCTTGTCGTCGCTGGTCTGGAGATGGCTATGAGCGTCCTTATGTTGTGGGATTGCAACGGGATACTCACAAATTTATCTCGATTATCTGCCCGACTTCCCGCTTGGAAAACTGGAGAGTAGAGCTAGTCGAAAATCCAATTGTAATTTTTCAATTGAGGCATACCACTGGTGGTTGGGATAGTAACGATCGAGAGGAAGCACAGTTGCTAGCTGACGCGATGAATCGTCGCGCGCAGTAGTTTGTGTATGTTGGGTCCAGTAACGAAACCCAACACGAGCGTCAATCCTATTTGAAAATGTTGGGCAAGCGCGTTGCGTAAGGTTCACATCGATCGCAAATTTTACTCAGATGCTTCACCTAACCTTTGCCTCAACTCATCAGCCGATAACTGCGGCAGTTGTTCTACAAACAATGTCAATTCTGCCAGAGGCAATGCTAATAAATTAGTAACGGCTGCTGGCAGAAGATCGCCTAAATCGGGCGATCGCCCTTGCAAGACACTTTCCGCCAACAATTTTACCGCTGATTCCCGCCCTGTCTCATCGACTGTCAGCATCGACAATGCCAGCAACAGCATGGTAAATTCCGCCGCCGGCAACTTGGAGATTGGAGAGAGAAAAGCTGTCATTTTTGGAGTTAATTCTCCAAATCTCACTCGCAGAAAGTTCTCTAATATTAAGCGTTGTTGTTCTTGTCTGCCTTGTTCTTGTCCTTGTTCTAGTCCTCGTTCCAGCCCTCGTTCCAGCCCTCGTTCCAGGCCTCGTTCCAGTCCTCGCTCTAGTCCCTGTTCCAGTCCCTGTTGCTGCGCTGCTTCTAATTGTTGTTGAAAAAGTGGTGCGATCGCCATAATTAACTCCCGCTCTTCTGGCTCTAATTCCTGTTGGGTATCAGTTACTAAGTTTGACTGTAGCCGATATAGCAATTCTAGCGCAATAATCCGTAACGGATCGTCCGTTGCTAAAGCAGTCAATTGGGCGATCGCCCGCTGCTGCACTCCACCCTTACCTAAAATCCTCAACCACAGGGTTTCGGGAGTTTCCGGCAACTGGTGAATCGCCACAATGGCGGTACGCAACGATGCACCAAAAAAATAAATTCCCGGCACCCAATTCTCCGTATCCGCTATCGCATTAAAACTATCTACCATAGGTTTGGATGCCGTGGGCATCAGAATCCACAACCTCGGCAATCGATCGTCATCAAACCGAGTATTTTCTCGTCTAAATTTTCGCTCCAATTCGCCCCGCACGTCCAATAACTTGCCCAGACAGGTACAAATTTCACTGACACTTGCCGGATTGCGAAAAGGTTCAAACATTGCCGTCGTGCTTGCCATTTTACCCAACAATCCCAGCGTTTCCGAGTATTCAGGACTTGCGGTGCTCGGAGTGAAATAAACATCAATTTCTCGCACTTCGGAACTGACATCTCTACCGATATTCACTGTTCCCAGTGGCGAAAGCAATTCCTCTAGGTATTCTTTGGCAAACAGATCGTGAATGAATCTTGTCATATAAATTATTCACACATTAAACAATTTTTTTAGCCGTTTTCTCACCCATTCTACAGGATTTTCATCATCTTCGGCTGCATCTACCAATTCCATTTCTCGCAATATTTGCTGTCTCTCGCTTAACTCTTCTTTGTGCTTGACAATCTCTTGAACAATTTGTTCCGATAAATCCGGTCGCTCCGTTAAAACTTTCTGGAAACCTTCCTTATTAATTGCAAATAAAATTGTTTCTTCCAAAGCCCTCACCGAAGCCGTTCTGGGGATTCCCAACATCAAAGAAAGTTCCCCCAAGAACTGACCAGCGCCGAGATTGTTCAAGTGCTTGTCAATAGCTTCGACAAACACTTCTACCGAACCTGAAAGAATCAGGTAAAAAGCATCTCCCGGGTCATTTTCGCGAAATAAAAATTCTTGCGGCCGCAGCCTTTGGCGGTATCCAACTTCAATCAATTGACGCAATTCGAGATCCGTCAGAGTTTCAAAGTATTCTACCTCTCGCAGCAAACAGCTAAGTGACGATCGCTTTTTTATTTCACCTGGGGAAATCGGATTTTTTTTACCGTTGTGTGAGGATTTCTCCGTCGCCTCATTTGCAGTTTCATTTTTCTTGAAAAACGACAACAAAACTTCAGGATTTTTCAAATAAATTTCTCGATCGTTGAATGGAAAATCGATTCCCTGCTGGCGGAAATTGTACTCGATCGCAAAATTCAACGAACTTTTAATTACTTCTCTTTCCGTCGGCTTGTCAGTCCAAACTAACAGCTCAAATTTAAAGCTATCATCGCCAAACTCAACAAACAATACTTTCGGATTTGGTTCGTACAA
The DNA here is from genome assembly GCF_013299165.1 of Microcoleus sp. bin38.metabat.b11b12b14.051. Taxonomy (NCBI): domain Bacteria; kingdom Bacillati; phylum Cyanobacteriota; class Cyanophyceae; order Oscillatoriales; family Microcoleaceae; genus Microcoleus; species Microcoleus sp. bin38.metabat.b11b12b14.051. The sequence continues at coordinate 103,635 of NZ_JAAFKD010000017.1, read as the reverse complement.
AACCCCTGCTTCGGCGTAAGCAATATTTAACAGCGTTTCTGTCACTAACAGCGGGTCGCTATTTTCGGCTACTTCTATGGAGAGTCGCAGACAGAGTAGCGGGTTTTCGTAACTCCAGTTAACAATTTTGTTGCTAATCATGGTGCTGTTGGGAACTATGACGCTGGAGTCATCGTTGGTAGTGATAATCGTCGATCGAATCGAGATTTTTTTGACAATTCCCATCAATCCTTCTAATTCCACAAAGTCTCCGACTTTCACCGGTCTGTCTAAAAGCAGCGTTAAACCGCTGACAAAATTAGTGGTTAAATCCTGTATTCCAAAGCCAATTCCCACGCCCAATCCCCCCGCAACTACTGCCAAAGAAGCGAGATTGAAACCGATGCTTTGGATGGCGGTGACAACTCCCAAAGCTACGATTAAGTAGCGCAAAATTACAGCAATTGCTTCCCGGTTTCCCTCGTCAATTCCCAATCTAACCAGCAAGCGTTCCTTCAGAAAGTCTGTAAAAGATCGCGATATAACCAGGACAGCCATGAACAATACAATCAGTTCCACAATCGACCGCAGCGATACCGGATTGTCCCCGATTTTAAATAAGGTAGATGTAAATACCTGGGAGATATCTGTCAGTAATTCTTGGGGGATTGTATCTACAGTCATTTTGTGGCAAATTAGTAAATATATTGCTATTTCAACCGCTTTAATATCGAGCGGCGAAGTTGGATAATCTAGGAGGAACTTGCTTGCTACTGAGATATTGTATCATTGCTAATAAGTTTTTCAATAGCGGGCGGGACACCCCACAATCAACTTGATTTTTTGTGGAAAAAGTCAGAAAGCCTGTGATTGAAAATGGTGCAATATCTCAGTTAATCCAAACTTTTTTTAATTTCTCGCAGATAGCGGGGATGACAGGGTGTTCCCGTGCAAACAAAGCTAGCTGGCATATTTTTAAAGACGCTGCTGCGAGCTCCAATTAAAGCATTGGCACCGATTTCTACACCCGGGCCAATGAAGCAGTCAGCAGCAATCCAAACGCCATTATTGATGATAACAGATGCTGTAATTAAGCCAAAAGCTGGGTCTTGAGGGTCGTGAGTGCCGGTGCAGAGGTAACTTTTTTGAGAAATTACGCAGTGTTTGCCGATCGCGATTCGCTCCAAACTGTACAAGACAACATCATCACCAATCCAACTATAATCTCCGATTTCAATTTTCCAGGGATAGGTAAAACGAGCCGTAGGGCGAATCACCGCACCTCGACCTATTTTTGCTCCAAATAACCGCAGCAGCCCGCTTCTGATGCTATTACAAGGGTGTGGAGTGAGGGGAAAGGCGATCGCCTGCACGAACCACCACAGCAATATCAGCCAATTAGGCCTGCCGCGATCGAAATTTGACTGATCATACAGCCGCAAATCAATTAAAGATTCACCTGTCAAACTATTTGACTGATTCTCGCTAACTGGCAGAGAATTGATCGCAGGATCTGGGGAATTGGCGACAGAAGGAGGCGGTTCCGAATCGGGAGTTGGCGGATGAGAAGTCATGTAACTCAAATATATTAATTTAGGTTCGTAGTGAGGACTTTAGTCCGCATCTAAGAAAGGACTAAAGTCCTCACTACGAACCTGATACTTTTAACACAGCTTAAACAAAGTAGAGTAAAGCTAATTTATTTGTGCGACCGTATACCGTTATAATTCAATATCATTGGGTTAAGAGCGTCAAAGAGATAAAACCATGTAAAAAATAGACTCTGCGATTGCTTCGTGCCTCGCAATGACAATCCTAACTGAACCGTATACAGTTATCATTAATTTAATGTTTAATTGAGAATGGAATTTGACTTCAAGGACTGCTGCATGATATTTCCAGTTAAGGACAATTTTGATTCTCAGACCAAAAATGCGTTAGCTAAGCCCGCCCCTACGGGAGGCTCATCAACGAAGACGATCGCCCGCTGCGGAAATTCCCAGCCCAAAGTTGGCAAAGTGCGGCTGTTACAAACGGCGTTGGTACTGCTTAGCAGCTTTTTTGTAGCAGAGTTAATCGCTGCGATGGCTTCTCACAGTTTGTCCCTGCTAGCGGATGCGGGGCACGTCCTCTCAGATGTGGCGGCTTTGACGATAACTTTGGCCGCGACTTGGTTTTCCTCCAGGAAGACAGGAAAAGCCGGAAATGCGCCTCATGCTTCGGGATTGCCCGATCGCCCTGAGATCGTTGCCGCCTTAGTTAATAGTATCAGTTTAGTGGCGATCGCCCTGTGGATTGCCTGCGAGTCGATCGACCGATTGCTGTCCCCAACTCCCGAAGTAGATGGACTGCCGATGTTAATTACCGCCATTGTCGGTTTAAGCGTCAACTCTGTCAACGCTTTTTGCCTGCATTCTTGCTGCCACGGCGACCTCAACCTTAAAAGCGCCTTTCTGCACGCAGTTGCGGATATTTGTTCTTCGATTGGGGTAATTGTAGCAGCGATCGCCGTGGCTTGGCTGCACTGGAATTGGGCGGACGGCTTGATTAGCTTGTTGGTGTCCGGGGCGATCGTATTATTAACACTGCCGCTATTAATAGAAAGTATCCGTTTGCTGCTGGGTAATGTATCTGAAATTTCCGCCATTCAACAGCCTTGCGACTGCCCAAAACAAAGCGCCGAAAACTTACTTTTTCCCTCACTAGAAGAACTCATTAAATGAAGCTTGCAGTTAAAAATAACCTTAAATTTCGCTGAAGTAAGTTGTCAATACAAACCGTTGAGTTCGTAGTCCGGACTTCAGTCCGCTATAAAGCAATACAGTTCACTTAAGAAATAACAACAGGGAAAACCGATGATAAATAGACATTGCGATTGCTTTCATAAAATATCGCTTCGCTCACGTTCCTCTCTTCGGATCATGTTAAGTAAACCGTATTGCGCTATAAAGCTGCGGACTAAAGTCCGCACTACGAACCAAACCGTTTTTGTTGAGGTAATCGACCCGATATGAGCTAACTATATTTAGTGCAAAAGTTCTTTCAATTAAACTTTCGGATGCTGGACTTCAGTCCGCAGCTTTATAGCGGACTAAAGTCCGCACTACGAACCAAACCGTTTTTGTTGAGGTAATCGACCCGATATGAGCTAACTATATTTAGTGCAAAAGTTCTTTCAATTAAACTTTCGGATGCTGGGAACAACGTCCCACAAAAAATGTGGGACGGGCAGAATAACCCTTTTATAGTTATTTTTGTAAGATGTTTATTAAGCCGATATCAGCTCGTTCAAAACCATGAAAAAAATCATCATTGGCATCATGGGCCCCGGCGAAAGTGCCACATCAACCGATTTAGAAAACGCCTATCAACTCGGACAACTCATCGCCGGTGCAGGATGGATCTTGCTAACTGGCGGCAGAAATAGCGGCGTGATGGATGCCGCCAACAAAGGCGCAAAAGCAGCTAACGGTTTAACAATCGGTATCCTTCCCGGGAATAACACTCGCGGCATTTCTCAAGCAGTAGATATTGCCATTGTCACCGATATGGGAAACGCCCGCAATAACATCAACATTCTTTCTTCAGATTTAATAATTGCCTGCGGTATGGGATCGGGAACAGCTTCGGAAATAGCCCTCGCCCTCAAAGCTGACAAGCAAGTTATTTTGTTAAATGACAGCCGGGAGAGCCAACTTTTCTTTAAAAAATTAGCAGAATCTAACATTTTTGTGGTAAACAATGCTGTAGAGGCTATGAATCAAGTTCGTGAAATCCTAGCAAATCCCAGATGAAATCCAAGATGAGAGTAAGCAAATTCAACTTTTGTGCGATCGGCATTTTCCTAACTTTGGGGATTTGCCTCAGCACCAAAGCAGACGGAGGAATTGCACAGTTCAGTTTCCGCAACAAATCCACTCAAACTTTAGCACAAACCCTCCCTCCTCCTCCCCCTCCTGCCCCTGCAAAATTGCCTGTCACCGAACAAGAAGCGCCGCCGATTACTAGCGAATCAGGGCCGGATCAAATAGCTTTAGCAACCCATTTGCAGAGGATCAGAGTCAAAATGTACGGTGCTTACTGGTGCCCGCACTGTCACACGCAACAAGAACTTTTCGGGCAACAAGCGTTTAGCGCAATTACTTACATTGAGTGCGATCCCAGAGGAAAAGATGCTCAACCAGATTTGTGCAAAGCCGCCAAGATTCAAGCTTATCCCACTTGGGAAATTCGCGGCAAATATTACCCAGGTAGGCTATCTTTGGAAAAAATTGCTATCTTATCCGGTTATAAAGGCAGCAGCAACTTTCAGCCACCACTTCCCTCTCCTTAACCATATCTAAATTAGTTAGCGACACTAGCACCCTAAGAAACCGGGTTTTTGAACCTAGATTGACGGTTATGGGGAATTTTTTAGTTAAAAACCCGGTTTCTGGCCACCCCTGTGTCTAGGAGTATAAACGTAAGGTGCAGAAGTAGCTAAAATTATGACTTTTATGACTCCAACTTCTGAATAATATGAATTGACATCACAGCGAGCTGGTTATTTAATTGTAAGTAGGCGGACATATCTATTTAAATCTCATATTAGCGCTCATTGAGGAGACTCAAACAATGCAGTTACAATCCAGCAACAAACAAATATTTTTTAGCAGTTTGCTGTGCTTATCGGCAATTGCATTTCCGGTAGCTAGCCAAGCTATAACTGTACAATAAGTACCTAATCCCCGACAATTAAATAACACTTGGGTAACGGATAAAGCCAACATTCTCAGCGACAGCACGGAAACTCAGCTAAATCTGATGATTGCGGAGTTGGAGGCAAAAAATGGCTCTGAAATCGCAGTCGTGACAGTGCCTGATACTAAGCCATCTGCGACACCAAAAGCATTTGCTACAGAATTATTTAACTCTTGGGGAATTGGCAAAAAAGGTAAAAATAATGGAGTTTTACTCTTAATTTCCGCAGGGGAACGCCGCGTTCAAATTGAAACAGGTTCCGGCATTCAAGGCATTTTGCCGGATGCCAAGACAGTGAGCGTTATTCAAACGGAAATTACGCCAAAATTTAAACAGCAAGACTTTGATGGGGGGACATTGGCGGGGACAAAGGCGTTAGTTAATGTTTTACAAACTCCCACTGCAAACGTGCAATCTCAAAACGTGCTGCCTTTGGCTCCAATAGTACCAGGGCAAGGTGTAAAACCTTCGGGAAATACTCAAGCTCAAAACACGCTGCCTTTGGCTCGAACAGTACCAAATCAAGCGCTAACACCGTCGCCCATATCTGCTCAATCACCAGTTGTTGCGGATAATAGCTCTCCCGGTGATGTGTTAATGTTTTTCTTAGTCGTTGCCTTATTGATAGGATGGATGATTTTGCTTCTGATCCGGTCTTCTAATGGTAGCAGTAGCAGTAGTAGTAGCAGTAGTAGCAGCAGCAGTGATTACAGCAGTAGCAGCAGCGACTCTGGCGGTAGCTTTGGCGGTGGTGACTCTGGGGGTGGCGGTGGCGGTGGGGATTACTGATAGTTCTAAGGTGCTATAAAAGCGCACTTTCTTCGATTGTGAATTAGATCATTTTCTCTATAATGACCGCAATCATATTGGTTTGTAGTGAGGACTTTAGTCCTCGGATGGATGCGGACTAAAGTCCTCACTACAAACCTATTTTATGATTACTTTTTTAGTCTGAAAAGTAGTCTGCAACTATTTTCAAAATCCGGGATGCTGCTAAACCGTCGCCAAAGGGATTGATTGCCATTGCCATTGCCTCGTAAGCTGCGGAATTGCTCAGTAATTCTGCGGCTGCTTCTGTAATTGTATCTGAATTTCTACCGACAAGTTTAGCGGTTCCCGCAGAAATTGCTTCGGGTCTTTCTGTGGTTTCTCGCAATACTAAAACTGGCTTGCCCAAACTCGGTGCTTCTTCTTGCAAGCCGCCGGAATCGGTGAGGATTAAATGACTTCTTTGCATGGCTCCTACTAATTCGGCGTAGTCTAAGGGTTCTGTTAAAAAGATTCTCGGGTGGTCGCCCAATAGTGCTTTTAATGGTTCGCGGACTGTGGGATTTTTGTGTAGCGGTAACAGCAATGCTGTGTCTGGAAATTTATCTAATATTTGGATGAATGCTCGCGCAATTCCGGCTAGGGGTTGTCCCCAATTTTCGCGGCGGTGTACTGTTGCTAATATAGTCCGATGTTGGCTCCAATCTAGGTTGGGAATGTTGCATTCTGGTTCGCGTTTGGCGACTGATAGCAAAGCGTCGATGACTGTGTTGCCTGTACGGTGAATTTCTCCTAAAACGCCCGATCGCCCTAAATTATCCTCGGCCAGCGCTGTTGGGGCAAAATGCAGCCGTGTAAGCTGCGAAATCAACCGCCTGTTAGCCTCTTCGGGATACGGGTTGAACGCGTCGTCAGTCCGCAATCCGGCTTCTACGTGACCTACTGGTATTTTCTGGTAAAATGCTGCTAAAGCAGCCGCAAATGCTGTTGTTGTATCTCCCTGAACCAACACGATGTCTGGCTGCAACTCTTTAAAGCAGGCTTCCAAACCCTGCAAGCTCCGGGATGTAATGTCCGTCAAGCTTTGCTGGTGCTGCATGATTGCTAAATCTCGATCGGCTTTTAGGTCGAACATTTGCATTACTTGCTCGACCATTTCTCGGTGCTGACCGGTTAAAATTACTTGGGTGTCAAAGTTGGGGCAATTTCTGAACTGTTGAATTACTGGGGCTAGTTTAATCGCTTCTGGGCGAGTTCCTAGGACGATGCAAACGCGGTGTGTGGCTTCGGGCATGGTAAAATATAGTTGAGTTTATTGATGTTCAGATTTTTACTATTTTTAAGAACAGGCAGGATGCCTGTTTCACAAGAGTTAAATGTTTTTGGACTCCGCGAATCTGCACATAACTCATAGATGATTGCGGGGCGCATAATGTTAGTTCATGCCAAGGTATTTAATGTTAAAATTATCTCGGGCATTGGAGATTTTTTATGTTTTATTTATTATGCCATATCGCTACATTCTATTTTACAAACCTTACGATGTTTTAACTCAGTTCACTGACAATTCAGGGGAAACTAAACGCAGCACTCTCAAAGACTATATTCCAATTCCTGATGTTTATGCAGTCGGCAGGCTCGATCGCGATAGTGAAGGTTTGCTGCTGTTAACCGATGACGGACAAATGCAGCATCGCCTCAGTGACCCGAAATTTGCTCATCCTCGCACTTATTTGGTGCAAGTCGAACGGATTCCTGATGCTGCTGCGATCGCAGCTTTGCAAACAGGTGTCACTATTCAAGATTATCGGACTCGATCGGCAAAAGTGCAATTGTTGCCGACAGAACCTCCTTTGCCGCCCCGCGAGCCCCCGATTCGATTTCGCAAAAACATTCCGACAGCTTGGCTGGAAATGACTCTGACTGAAGGCCGCAACCGTCAAGTACGCAGGATGACCGCAGCAGTAGGATTCCCGACGCTGCGGCTGGTGAGGAGCGCGATCGGGAATTTGTGTCTCGAAGGGCTTAAACCCGGTGAATGGCGCGAATTAACTCGCACAGAAATCACATCGTTTTCAGAGTTGCGCTAAACCTCATTTGGGGCGGGCGGCCCGTACCCTACTTTCTGGGAGGTAAAATAAAAATCTCCGTTCCATCTTGATTTTTTTTCACCTGAGCTCCCAACTTGACAAGAGCTTGTCTCGCCCTGAGACGCACTAACTTATCAGTTGTTTGATAATAAACGGCACTCCAAGCATTAAACCGCACCGCTACGCTATCGGGATCTCGGCGCAAAAACTCAGCAGTTGCTCGAAACATTGGCGCCAATTTCGGCCCATCTGGCGTTTTTTCGATCCACTCAGCGGCCATTTCATGAGAGCGAATTGACTCGGGAATGTCGCCCAACAGCAGCAACTCATCCAAACCTTTGGTTCGCCACACTATCCACGCTTGCGGATGAATTTGTGGCGATAGGGCGTTAGTACCGCGCTCGATCAATTTAACAGCAATTTCAGGCTTTCCCTGATAAAAAGATACTGCTGTCGATAGAAACAGGTAAATGTCTGCCCAACGCGGATCTAGTCGCGTCACTATGTCAAAATAATCTTCGCTGAGATTGTAGCCCGTCACCCGCCGCGCTTCGTCGTCGCCAAAATATTGCAAAAATTTGAGAAATGTCCAGTCGGCAATTAAATTATCAAATCCGAAACTAGGCATTGTTTTGAGCATTTTCAGCCTCAGGGATTCTTGCTGGGATTCTTGCTTGAATCTGCCTGCTGACACGGCAGGGAGTGGCTTTTCCCCCTTCTGGTTAACTGTGGCAGTTGAACCAAACGGGCCGTTCAATTGTATGGTAACGACGGCCGCCAGCGCTGCTACACCGATCGCTCCACTAACGAGCAGGCTCAACCACTTACGCGAAAATTGTTCGAGTTTAGCTTCCACGGCACCTTTAAATCCAAGTTTAAAATTAAGTTTATTAAAATAGAGTAATGATTGGTTGGCGATCGGCTATGAATCTCGTTAAACTGTCCACAGGGATAGTGGAGCCTCCACACAATAGTTTAAATCGTAGTCTGAGATTTTTTAGCAATTTAAAATCTCAAATCAAAAATCTAAAATCGAATTGAGCCAAAATTCAATGAATCAAGCCCGCAAACGCTTTTCTATGTTACAGGCAGCCCTGTTCACTGGGGCGATGGCAACAACCGCTTCGATATCTTTACTCGTTCCGGGGGTTTTTCAATCCGTCCGCGCTGAGCTTCAAGATAGCCCCAAAGCTGTTTTAGACGAAGCTTGGCAAATTGTGAACCGAGAGTATGTCGATGGCAGCTTTAATAAGACTGACTGGGCCGCGGCCCGCCAAGACTTGCTCGGCAAAAATTATACTTCTCGCGAAGCTGCTTACACCGCCCTCCGCAAAGCCCTGGAGAAATTGCAAGATCCCTACACTCGCTTCATGGACCCCAAGCAGTATGAAGCGCTGACGAATCAAACTTCTGGGGAACTGACAGGGGTGGGGATGCGGTTGGAACAAGACGAGAAAACCAAAGCGATTACGGTAGTCGAACCGATGGAAAATTCCCCGGCCCTCAAGGCAGGGATTCAAGCGGGTGACAGGATTTTGGTGATTGACGGCAAAACTACCCAAGGCATGACTGTCTCGGATGCGGCTCAGATTATTCGGGGTGCTGAAGGTACGAAAGTCACGCTGCGGATTGCTCGTCAGGGCAAAAGCGAGTTTGAACTCACTCTGACTAGGGCGAAAATTGAGGTAGCAGCGGTGCGCTACAGCCTCAAGAATGAAGGCGGCAAGAATGTGGGTTACATCCGCTTGCAAGAGTTTAGTTCCCACGCGGGCGAACAAATGCAGGCGGCGATTAAAAAGCTCTCGGATCAGAAGGCTGATGCTTTTGTGTTGGATTTGCGCGGCAATCCCGGCGGGCTGTTGCGGGTGAGCATTGATATCGCCCGGATGTGGATGGATACTGGGGCGATCGTCCGTACAGTCGATCGGGCTGGCGATTCTCAGGAAATGCGGGCCAACCGCACTGCGATCACTGACAAGCCTTTGGTGGTACTGGTGGACGACAACTCCGCCAGCGCTAGCGAGATTTTGGCCGGTGCTCTCAAGGACAACAAGCGCGCCACTGTCATGGGCGGCCAAACTTTTGGTAAGGCTTTGGTGCAGTCGGTGCATTCTTTGTCTGACGGTTCGGGATTGGCGGTGACGATCGCTCACTACTATACTCCCAACGGTACGGACATCAGCCACAAGGGTGTTACTCCCGATGTTAAGGTGGTAGTCACCGACGAACAAAAGCTGAAATTAGCTAACAAACCGACGTTGGTTGCTACTAAGGACGATCCTTGCTACGCGCAGGCGATCGCACTTTTGAAAACTAGCGCCTCGTCTTCCCGTCCCGTTGCTGCTGAGGCTCTTGTTCCTAAGAAGTAGTTGAAATTATCAGCGATTAACAATCAGCTTTAAGATAAAACCCGCACCGGCGGGTTTTGTTTTTGTGGTTTGATTTGAAAAAATTCGGCGGTTGAAACCGCTGCTATACAAACGAAGTCCACCTCCGTGGACTCAAGAATAAACGCGGTATTAAAGCCAGATTTAGCCTCAGATTACTTACTAGAAAATGGTTTGTAATAACAGCCAACTATTTAATCCTACTATAATACTAGCCACTAACCAAGCTACCGCTTTCAGCCAAAATGGATTGACAAACTCTCCCATCAAGCGCCCGTTAGAAGTAAACATTACCAAAGGAATTACGGCAAAAGGTAATTGCAAACTGAGAATCACTTGACTGAAAACCAGTAAATTAGTTGTACTGCCTTCACCGAACCAGATAATTGAGAGCAAAGCCGGCACAATAGCCACCAGTCGAGTCAGCAAGCGCCGCAACCAAGGCCGCAGACGAAAATGCAAAAACCCTTCCATCACAATCTGTCCTGCTAAAGTTGCAGTCAAGGTTGAATTCTGCCCCGAAGCCAATAAAGCAAAGGCAAAAATTGCACTAGCAGAACCCACACCCAGCACCGGAGAAAGCAGTTTGTAAGCATCTTGAATTTCAGCTACTTCTTGATAGCCAGTAAAGTGAAATGTTGCAGCAGACAAAATTAGAATGGCTGAATTAATAAACAAAGCTATTGACAGCGCTACTGTAGAATCAATTGTGCCAAACTTAATTGCTTCCCATTTTTTATCAGAAGTTTCTTGCCAAGCGCGAGTTTGCACGATCGATGAATGCAGGTAGAGATTGTGCGGCATCACAGTTGCCCCTAAAATCCCAACCGCAATATACAGCATTCCCTGATTTTGCAAAATCTCTAGGCTGGGAACATAACCGAGTAAAACTCCTCCGGTATCGGGTTTAGCAAAAAATATTTCCGCGACAAAGCAACCGCCAATAATTGTAATAATAGTAATCACCAAAGCTTCGATATAACGAAAGCCTCTGCCTTGTAAAAATAACACCATCATCACATCTAATGCAGTAATGCACACTCCCCAAACTAAGGGAATGCGAAATAGCAATTGCAGCCCGATCGCGCTACCAACAAGCTCAGCTAAATCGCAAGCAGAAATCGCAATTTCACAAAGTATCCAGAGACAGAAACTGACTCGCGGGCTGAAATAATCTCGACAAGCTTGTGCCAAATCTCGTCCCGTTGCGACTCCCAACCGCACGCACAGTGATTGCAGCAAAATTGCCATCAAATTAGATAGCAAAATCACACTTAATAGCGCGTAGCCAAACTTTGCTCCCCCCGCTAAGTCAGTCGCCCAGTTTCCCGGGTCCATGTAACCCACGGAAACCAGATATCCAGGCCCTGCGTAAGCCAGCATTTTACGCCAGAAGCCTTTGCTGTTGGGAATGGGGATGCTGCGGTGGACTTCAGGAAGGCTGGGTCTGTTTTCCGAGTGGGTCATTGGTTTTACGGTTCAAGACTTTTCATATTCTTTTCATATTCTCACAAATCTCGTTAAATTTCATCAGTCGGATGGCTCAAAATCTGGCGGAGTCCCGGTATATATTAAGTTGTGTATATTTTTGAGGTTGAAGGGAAGTACGGGCGATCGCCAAAAATCAATCGCTCAATAGACTTGAATTGCTTTCCTTCACTTTCCAATCAGGAATTCATCTGCGTTTATCTGTGTTAATCTGCCTGATATCTGCGGTTGAGTGGCTCGCATCAAAGATTTAGTTAAAAATCGCAGAGCCCAGAGCTGGACACGGCAATGCCGTTTCCCTACTTTTAATTGATAGAATTAAGGCGCCGGATAAACTCTAAGGGTAAACCGTCGGTATCGGCAATAAAAGCTACTTCATAAACATTTTGCCCGATCGCCTGTTGAGTCGGTTCTAATAACACTTTCAAAGCTTGAAACTGATTTGGTTCGTCTTTCGCTGCTTCGTCAAACCGCTGTTTGAGAGACTGCAACCAACTGGGCAAATCAGTTGTCGTCTCAGTTAAATCGAAGGATAAATGATAATATCCAACATAATGCTCGTCTGCAAAAGCATCGGGTGCGGGTTTGGGTTCCGGGATTTGAATGAGTTCGATGCGTCCGTTGAGACCTTCCATCCAACAGGCGAGGGTGTAACCTGTAGTAAAGCGATCGCTCACAGTAAATCCTAACTGTTCGTAAAAGGCGATCGCCCGGTGAATGTTAGCAGTGCGAATTGAGGCGTGGTGCATTTGGCAGTTGACAGTTGACAATTGACAGTTGATAGTTGATAGTTGACAGTTGATAGTTGATAGTTGTTGTTATACCATTTTTCTAAAGATGCAATAGAGATAAACGACCGTTGGACATTGTAATTATCTACTTGACCTTTTCATAAAACTCTATCATAACTTTAAAAAAATGGTATAAGGTTCGTAGTGTGGACTTTAGTCCGCTCTTATTGCGGACTAAAGTCCACACTACGAACCATTTTTATTATGGCCATACCATTTTTTAAAGATCTGATAGAGATACAGGACAATTGGGCTTTGTAATTATTTCCTTTACCTGTTCATGAAAGTTTCTCATAACTTTAAAAAAATGGTATTACCTACGACTAATCAACCAATGACTAATGACTACTGACTAATGACTACTGACTATTCAAATAACCGAAAATAGGGATATCTAATTGGAACTCCCGGCTCTTTTTCCAAATCAAAATTAATCACTTCCCAACAAGGTTCCTCTTGGGGATCGGGGCTAAAATCGACTGGTAAACCGTACAGCCGGGGGCGTGGCGAGTCCGGCTGGCTTCGCCAAGGTGTGCTGCGTTCTAAATAGGCGCTGATTAATTCCCGATAGCGTTGGGCAACGATCACGCGAGTTGCTCGGTAGCCTTGAGTATAGAGTCGATCGAGCGCTTCGTGAATTTCAAACCGAATTCCGTCGGGGTGAGTGTGCTGGCGATACCATTCATCTTCCCAGCGGCGCCAGTGTCGCCCAGACTGAAGGTGAACGAGTTCCCCCGTTTTTGGATCTGCCTCAAATGCCCCGTGACGCGGACACAAATAGGTATCGGTGAGTGTTAAAGCCGCAATTGTTTGGCGACAGTGTGGACACTGAATTTCCGGGCCAAACATCGGGTATTGCAAGGCAACTTCAATCATTTATTGCGTCCCAGCATATTTATCTGCAAAAGTGGCAAATAGTTTTATTATATCCCGTATCCACAACCAGCTAATCTGCTAGAAGTATCACGATCGACCAAAAAGATGAGCAATCTCAACGAACCTCTGCCTGCACTTTCTACCTATTGGCCCGCGCCGGATCTCTCCCAAGCTGCTTTTGTCGCTTTTAGCGCTGTTGTCATCGGCAGGGTAGAAGTGGCTGCGGGCGCTAGTATCTGGTACGGGGCGGTGGTGCGCGGGGATGTAGAGCGAATTGCGATCGGCAAAAGTACCAATATCCAAGATGGAGCAATTCTACACGGCGATCCGGGAAAACCGACTGTTTTGGAAGATTTTGTGACAGTCGGACACCGAGCGGTGATTCATTCAGCTTACATTGAACGGGGTTGTTTGATCGGGATTGGGGCGATCGTCCTGGATGGAGTGAGAGTTGGCACAGGCTCGATCGTCGGTGCAGGGGCGGTTGTCACCAAAGACGTTCCCCCTCACACGCTAGTTACGGGAGTGCCTGCGAAGCGGCTGCGAGACCTGTCTGAAGAGGAATCTGCGGAGTTGGTGGAACACGCTAAGCGTTACGAAAAGTTGGCTTTAGTGCACGCGGGAAAAGGTTCTGATTTGGGGTTTGCTGAGTTGATAGAATAAGCCGTAGGGTGTGTCGCCCTTAAAAATCTCTGCCCAAAAATCCACAATTTCATAGCGACGCACCTGCACCGTTCAAGAACTCTCATAAACAATGCCCAAAATATATTCTAGCAATATTTTGGATAATTCTATTTATTGAAAGCAGCAAATTTTCCGTAAAAAACTATTAGTTCGCAATGACTTACACCGCGCCAAAAATCCTCACCTTTGAAGCATTTCTCGATCGATATTGTGACAACTGCCGCTACGAGATCGCCGACGGAGAATTAGTTGACAGATTACCCACAGGGCCCCCACGAAACTGTGAGTCGATTTTCCATTTTTCGATTTGAGATTTTAGATTGACTCTACAATTGACGAAGATTATACCTGTATGGAAACGGCACTGCCGTGTCCTCTATTTCATCGGGTAGGGAAACGGCCCTGCCGTGTCCTCTATTTCTTAAATCAAAAATGATTGTTAATTTCGATCGCGCGCTAAGATTAATTCCATGAATAACGATCGCACATCTAACCAAAACATCCCCCCGCAGGCTTGGAAACGTCCCATCGGCCTCGGTTGGGAGAATCCCTACACAGTCCGCTACGCAAGCAATCTCGACGACGGGCCCTGGCACGGAATGCCTTTGGGCGGCTTCGGTGCAGGCTGCATTGGGCGATCGCCCCGGGGCGATTTTAACCTCTGGCACATCGACGGCGGCGAGCACATTTTTCGCAGTTTACCTGCTTGTCAATTCAGCATATTTGAAGAAACAAAAGGCAAGAAACAAGCCTATGCACTGTCCACTGAACCGCCTACAGATGGCAGTTTATCTACCTGGAAATGGTATCCTTCAGAAGTCCGAGGGAAGTCGGAAGAAGGAAGTTCGGCAGCGGATTTTTTAACGGACGTAACGGATGGGAAACAGAAGGCTGAAGGGAGAGAGGAAAAATCTAATTATTCTGGGACTTATCATGCTTTGTATCCTCGGAGTTGGTTTGTTTACGAAAATGTATTTGAAGCTCAACTAACCTGCGAGCAATTTTCGCCAATTCTGCCCAATAATTATCAAGAAAGTAGTTACCCAGTAGCCATGTTTGAATGGGTGGCGCACAATCCCACAGATGCGCCGATTACTCTCAGCATCATGCTAACTTGGGAGAATCTTGTTGGCTGGTTTACCAACGCCAACAAGTCGCCAGAAGTGAAGGTGCGAGATGATGGCAGTCCATTTTATGACTATAAACCCCGGTGGGGAGAAAGTGCGGGAAATTTTAATTTGTTGGTGGAAGACTTTCACCGCATCGGTTGCGTGATGACGCGACTGACGGCTGATGATGAACCGCAAGAAGGGGAGGGACAGTGGGCGATCGCCACAATTACTAATCCGGCGGTAGAAGTATTCTATCAAACTCGCTGGAACCCGGCGGGAAACGGTGAGGATATTTGGCGGCACTTTGCTGCGGAAGGTTTCTTGTTGGATGACAAAGATGAGACAGCCGCCGCCCCAGGGGAACAGTTAGCCTGTGCGATCGCAGTTCGGTTTACAGTTAGACCAGGAAAAACTCGCAAAATCCCTTTTATCATAGCTTGGGATTTGCCCGTTACTGAATTTGCATCGGGAATTTCTTACTACCGCCGCTATACCGATTTCTTCGGGCGCAATGGCAAAAATGTGTGGCCGATGATTCGCACGGCGATGAAGCATTCCGATACTTGGCGCGAAAGTATAGAAGCTTGGCAAAAACCCATTTTAGAACGCACAGACTTGTCTGATAGTTTTAAAATGGCGCTGTTTAATGAGTTGTATATTTTGACTGACGGCGGTACTCTGTGGAGTGCGGCGGATGAACGCGATCCGAAAGGTCAATTTGGGGTTTTGGAGTGCATTGATTACCGCTGGTACGAAAGTTTGGACGTGCGGCTTTATGGTTCTTTTGCTTTGTTGATGTTGTGGCCTGAATTAGAAAAGTCGGTAATGATTGCCTTTGCGAGGGCAATTTCTGCGGGTGACGACACGCCGAGAGTTATTGGCTGGAATCAAGCTGCGGCGATTAGAAAAGCTGTCGGCGCGACGCCCCACGATTTGGGTGCTCCGAACGAACATCCTTGGGAGAAAACGAATTATACTAGCTATCAAGATTGCAATTTGTGGAAGGATTTACCTTGCGATTTTGTGTTGCAGGTTTATCGGGATTTCCTGTTGACTGGTGGCACAGATTGTGAGTTTTTGCAAGAGTGTTGGCCGGCAATTGTGGAGGCTTTGGCTTATCTGAAAACCTTTGATGAGGATGGGGACGGCATTCCTGAGAATTCCGGTGCACCGGATCAAACGTTTGATGATTGGCAAATGCGGGGAATTAGTGCGTATTGTGGCGGTTTGTGGTTGGCGGCGTTGGAGAGTGCGATCGCGATCGGCGAAATCTTAGAAGATGCAGCACCGGACATCCTTCCGAATCCGCAAGCAAAGATTGCATTATATCACAGTTGGCTACTACAAGCCAGACCCAGCTATCAAGAAAAACTGTGGAACGGTCAATATTACCGTTTGGACAGCGAGAGTAATTCCGAAGTCGTGATGGCGGATCAATTGTGCGGTCAATTTTACGCAAAACTGTTGGGATTGCCAGATATTGTGCCGCCTGAATGTGCAGTCAGCGCTTTAGAAACCGTCTATGAATCTTGCTTTTTAAACTTCAATGACGGCGAGTTCGGCGCAGCGAATGGGGTGATGCTGAACGGTTCCCCGGAAAATCCGAATGCGACTCATCCTTTGGAAGTTTGGACGGGGATTAATTTTGGGTTAGCGGCCTTTTTGGTACAGATGGGAATGGAGGATAAAGCGTTTAAGTTGACGGATGCGGTGGTGAAGCAGATTTATGAGAATGGGTTACAGTTTCGCACGCCGGAAGCAATTACGGCTGGGGGGACTTTTCGGGCGAGTCACTATTTGCGGGCGATGGCGATTTGGGCGATTTACGGGGTGTTGACGGGTTTTAAATAGGGAATAGATTCGTAGTGCGGACTTCAGTCCGTTCTTGAGTTAAACTAAGGAAGGACTAAAGTCCTCACTACTAACCTGTTCGTAGTGCGGACTTCAGTCCGTTCTTGAGTTAAGCGAAGAAGGACTAAAGTCCTCACTACTAACCTGTTCGTAGTGCGGACTTCAGTCCGTTCTTGAGTTAAGCGAAGAAGGACTAAAGTCCTCACTACTAACCTGTTCGTAGTGCGGACTTCAGTCCGTTCTTGAGTTAAGCGAAGAAGGACTAAAGTCCTCACTACTAACCTGTTCGTAGTGCGGACTTCAGTCCGTTCTTGAGTTAAGCGAAGAAGGACTAAAGTCCTCACTACTAACCTGTTCGTAGTGCGGACTTCAGTCCGTTCTTG
>NZ_JAAFKD010000017.1:69891-86476 GCF_013299165.1 Microcoleus sp. bin38.metabat.b11b12b14.051 | reverse complement strand
GAAGGACTAAAGTCCTCACTACTAACCTGTTCGTAGTGCGGACTTCAGTCCGTTCTTGAGTTAAGCGAAGAAGGACTAAAGTCCTCACTACTAACCTGTTCGTAGTGCGGACTTCAGTCCGTTCTTGAGTTAAGCTAAGAAGGACTAAAGTCCTCACTACGAACCTGCTAGTTGGTTCGTAGTGCGGACTTCAGTCCGTTCTTGAGTTAAGCGAAGAAGGACTAAAGTCCTCACTACGAACCTATTGGATAAATCAGTTTGCATATCAATTCTGTGTTAAACAAGTATTGCGTTAGTGTTGAGTTTCCTGATGTCAGCGGTGCAGAACACTTAGAAATCCTTCAAATTCGCGATCGCCTCGCAGAAATAGAATCTGACTTGAGTGAATCCGAAAAGACATTACTCACCAAGGGCGATCGGCAATTAATTGAAAAGGTAAACGATTTTTATCGTGAGTTGTCGCGCTTTGTCAATTTAGCTGACATCAGAAAAGCTCAAGCTATTTCTCCTCAACGCTGGTGGTGGTATTTGGATGTGTTAGTGTTTTGCCAATTTTGTTAAAATTAGGAAAACTGACAGATAGACTCTGGTTTGAGGGGACAGGTTTTATTTGCGATCGGATTATTAGTGAGGTGGATGTAAAGTATTTTAATCAGAGATTTCAGTGGCGTAATGTCTGATATTTGATTGTCGCTGAGGTTGAGTATAGTTAGGTTGGTTAGAGATTGCAGCGGTGTAATATCTGATATTTTATTGAAGACGAGACTGAGGTTCGTTAGATTAGTCAAAGATTTTAGGGGTGTAATTTCTGATATGTTATTTCGGTCTAGACTGAGGCTAGTTAGGTTGATCAGAGATGCCAGGGGTGTAATATCTGATGTTTTATTATTGTGGAGTTCGAGTGTAGTTAGATTAGTCAGAGATTTTATCGGTGTAATGTCTGATATTTTATTGTCTCCGAGATTTGTTTGATTTAGGTTGACCAGAGATGCCAGGGATGTAATATCTGATATTTTATTTTCTCTGATTACGAGTGTGCTTAGCTTGGTCAGAGATTGCAGGGGTGTAATATCTGATATTTTATTGATACTAACGTATAGTTCAGTTAAGTTAGTTAGAGATTTCAGCGGGGTAATATCTGATATATTATTGTCATTGAGGTTGAGGAAAGTTAGATTAATCAGGAATTTCAGTGGTGTAATGTCTGATATTTTATTGCCGAGGGATAGTTTCGTTAAATTAGTCAGGGATTGCAGGGGTCTAATGTCTGATATTTCATTGATGCTGAGAAATGGTTCATCGAGACTTAAAAGCTTTTGGTTAGCTGATTCGCACTGATTGGTTCCAGATTTCTTCAGCAAAGCATCAACAGTACGTCTAGTCTCTGAGTTTAATTTAGCTTTATTTGCACACCACTCGGTAAAAGTTTTGTAGTTTGCTGTTGGTGTTTTCTGTCCGACAGCCTCCAGCAATCTGCCACTGCCAAGAATTAAAATTAAAGACAGACTGAATACTATAAACTGCCCAGCATAACGCTTAAAAATCCGAGTAAAATTCCTGTTACCGCAAATATTTTTTAACATTTTATAGCTCTTTCAAACTTGCATAAAGAATCCTTACGCCCGAATAACTGTAATCTCTCGCCCCAACGGGCTAGGATGAATTTCAGTTTTGAGTCTTTCTTCTATTTCCAGCGCATTGTCTCTTTTATCAAAGATGACCAACCAACCTTTATCTTGTCCCAATCTTGCTAAATACCCATCCAATTGTGACAATCCTTTACTCAAAGGGTCAACTTTCCGATTGCGCCACACCTTGAGTTCAATTCCCAATGTGACATCACCATAGCGCAAACACAGATCCATACGATCGCGCCCAATAGCATATTCCCTCTCTAGAGTTCCCCCACCATTAATCACCCGATGGAGAAACGCCATCAGCACTAAATGTGGCGCAATTTCGGGATAGGAGGCACTCTTGAGCAAGGGTTCGCCATGTTGCAGCCAGAAGTCCAAAAATGTTCTCAGTAAAGCCTCAGTATCTAATTTCCCTTCAGCCGTCAACCAACTCGGTGCAATTTGCGGCAATGAAGCCATTGGCGTTACCGTTAGCACCCGCGGCAAAACTTCGCGATAAATCGGATTAGCAATAGTCAATCCGCCCTGAGGATCCATTTTACACAAACCCAAATCGATCAGAAATTGAATATCATCATTGGGTACATTTCCCAGTTCTAAACCCGCTAAAATTGGTTCGATAATGGCTTGAACTCGCTTTTCTTTGAGTCGTTCTGCTAAACTATCTAAATGTGTATCTTGACGTTTAATAATAATTTCTTTAGCTGTTAAAATATGTTCGGCTGTAATGGATATAGATTCATCAGTCACTAATTCTTCTACGATTTCTTTAGCTAACGCATTGACTAACCAAGGTTGTCCCTGAGTCAGTTCAAAAGCTAAAGCTGAGGCTTCAGTTGTAAAAACTTGTCCGGTATCTTCAGTATGTTGATTGTAGAGTTCGACCACTTCATCAGCGTTAAAATTCCGCATAGTGATGGAACGAACTTTAATATTAAATGGACTAGAAGTATTCAGCCTGTCACTGCCACCAGCCGCCACTTTATAATCTCTCACATCTCGCAAACCGATTAAACCAACTGATTGAGGAAAAGCTGTTGGACGATTGGGATAACCATCGCGTAATTGGCGTAAAATAGAAATCAAAGCCTGGTCTTGTAAGGCATCAATTTCATCAATCAAAATAACTAAAGGACGGGGGGATGCCTGTGCCCAAAGCTGTAAAGCTGCCCGAATTTTTTGTCCTGACTCGATGCCTGTCCAATCAGGAGGTTGAAGTTCCTTCGGAAGGCGAAAAGCAATATTATCTCGCCAAGCGCCGAGAATGGCATTTTCAGCGCCAGCAATGTCTTGACTGAAAGGTGCGCCTACTTCCACTGACACCATAACGGCGGTGTATTGTCCGCTATCGGTGAGTTGTTTTGCTAATGCTAACATGGCAGTGGTTTTGCCAATTTGTCGGGGTGCGTGGATGACGAAATAGTTGCGTTGGGCAATTAATCGTTCTAAGCTTGGTAAGCGCAGTGTTGGGGACAGCGTATAATGAATGTCTTCCTGGCAGGGGCCAGCGGTATTGAACCAGCGAGGCATAGTTAAATTGGGGTGAATCAGGGCTTGCTTTCAGTTTAGCTTATGCTTGTCGGAATGCCGATCGCGCCCCAGCACCAGCAGATGCGATTTTGCACCCTCTAAACGGTTTCAAGCCCTATCTTCAATTTAGAAACGAAACTCAATTACGATAAAATCCTGTTGAGTGATGAGATTAGCTGGTACGCCATTGAGGGTAGCTAAAATTTGATTTGTGTTGGCAATTTTGATGAAGGTTGCACCGCCATTTTGAACGATGCTGAGTCGATCGCCCTTTAACTCTGCTAACCCTCCCCTCAAAACCAATAAATCCTCACCTTGCCTAAAATCAGCAATGAAATCGCCACCTTCCCCCCCATTCAAGCAAAAGTAATCGCGCCCGCTTCCCCCAATTAAGATATCTTCACCGTTGCCACCGTAGAGAGTATCGTTACCGTCGCCGCCACACAATTTATCTGCATCTTCATTACCAAAAATTAAATCGTTGCCACTTTGGCCACACAAATAATCTTTTTGACTGCTACCATCCGTCGCGATATTGTCAATATCTCCGAAAATTGTATCGTCGCCTTCGCCGCCGCAAATAATGTCACTTCCCAAATCTCCAAACAGCAGATCGTTGCCAATTCCGCCGAAAATTAGATCGTTATCTTTGCCGCCTAAAATTGTATCTTCGCCCTCGCCGCCAGCCAGAGTATCTGCGCTTTCTTGCCCGTATAAAAGGTCGTTGCCGTTATCCCCAAAAAGCAAATCTTTGCCTGTTAAATCGCCGTTAGATGAATCAGAAGTGCCGCCAAATAAACGATCGCCACCGGCATCCCCAACCAAGGTATCGTTGCCTTTGTCGCCCCAAACTACATCATCATCTTTGCCCGCGATCGCCCGATCGCCATCTTTCCCCGCATAAATAACATCATTCCCAGCGTGCCCGACGATGTAGTCGCTATCTTCGTTACCAAATATCGTGTCGCTGTCTCCATCCGCGCCGACAGCAACCGGGCTGGGAAAACCACCGTAAATATTGTCGCTCCCGAATAAGCCGATTAGCAAGTCGTTGCCGTTAAAACCGTTGATGCTGTCATTGATATTGTCGCCAGTGAGAGTATCGCTGCTGTCTGTAGCGTTGAGGCTATTTGCAGCGATATTGGGGCGGGGAATGGAAGTGCGATCGGGTAATGAAAGCCGATCGCACATACAGTCTTCGGAAACAGCAGGAATTACCGCAGGGGCGATGGGATAATTCGGATGGGCGATCGGAGTTTCCGCAGGTTTAGCCGTCGGAATTAGAGTTTCCGCAGCCGTCGGAATTATCGCAATTTGACTCAAAATTTGAATCGGAGTCAGAGTTGGAGTCAGTGTCGAAGTTTCCGCAGGCGTCGGAGTCTGAGTTGGAATCTGATTCTGAATTTCCGCAGGCGTCGGAGTCTGAGTTGGAATCTGATTCTGAATTTCCGCAGGCGTCGGAGTCTGAGTTGGAATCGGAGTCGGAGTTTCCGCAGGCGTCGGAGTCGGAGTCGGAATTGGCGTCAGAATTTCCGCAGGCGGCGGAATTGGCGCCGGAATTGGCGTCGGAATTTCCGCAGGCGTCGGAATTGGCGCCGGAATTGGCGTCAGAATTTCCGCAGGCTTCGGAGTCGAAATAGGCGTCAGAATTTCCGCAGGCGTTGGAATTGGCGCCGGAATTGGCGTCGGCGTCGGAATTGGCGTTGAAGTTTCCGCAGGCGTCGGAATTTCCGCAGGCTTCGGAGTCGAAATTAGCGCCGGAATTGGCGTCGGAATTGGCGTCGGAATTGGCGTTGGAGTTTCCGCAGGCGTCGGAATTTCCGCAGGCTTCGGAGTCGGCGTCGGAATTGGCGTTGGAGTTTCCGCAGGCGTCGGAATTTCCGCAGGCTTCGGCGTCGGAGTTGGCGCAGGCTTCGGAGTCGGAGTTTCCGCAGGCGTGGGAATTGGCGTCGGAGTTGGCGTCGGAATTGGCGCCGGAGTTGGAGTCGGAATTGGCGTCGGAGTTGGCGTCGGAATTGGCGTCGGAGTTGGCGTCGGAATCGGCGTCGGAGTTTCCGCAGGCGTGGGAATTGGCGTGGGAGTTGGCGTGGGAGTTGGCGTGGGAATTGGCGTGGGAATCGGCGTGGGAATCGGCGTGGGAATTGGCGTGGGAATCGGCGCGGGAATTGGCGTCGGAGTTTCCGCAGGCGTGGGAATTGGCGCCGGAATCGGCGTCGGAGTTGGCGTCGGAGTTTCCGCAGGCGTGGGAATTGGCGTCGGAGTTGGCGCCGGAATTGGCGTCGGAATTGGCGCCGGAGTTTCCGCAGGCGTGGGAATTGGCGTCGGAGTTGGCGCGGGAATTGGCGTCGGAGTTGGCGTCGGAGTTGGCGCCGGAGTTGGCGTCGGAGTTTCCGCAGGCGTGGGAATTGGCGCCGGAATTGGCGTCGGAATTGGTGTCGGAGTCGGAGTTGTATCGACAATAGTCAAAACAGCACTATCAATCGATCCTAAATCAGCTTCGTTAGTGGGATTATTCAGAACTAAATTAACAGTTTCATTGCCTTCTATTACCAAATCATCAACAATGGGAATGGTGAAAGTTTGAACAGTTTCGCCACTACTAAAATTCAAAATTCCCGATGTCTGGTTGTAGTCGCTACCAGGATTAGCAGTACCGTTAGTTGTGCTGTAACTGACAGCAGCAGCCACATTATTAACGGTGCGAGTAACCGTAATTGTGGCAAATGTACCGTTTTCATTGACGCTGTAGTTGGCGTTGCTGAAGTTAAATGTGCCTGGATTCGTGAGGTTGATAGTAAAAGTTTGGTTGGCGGAAGTATCGATACCGCCGTTATCTGTACCGCCATTATCTCTCAGGTTTAGAGTTATATTAGCACTGCCGATCGCCCCCGGCACCGGTGTAAAGCTTAATGTGCCCGCCCCTGCGATCGCAGGTAATACGCTAAACAAAGCAGCATTGTCATTCCCGACTACTTGAAATGCCACGGTTTGTCCCGATTCGTCAGCCGGGCCCGGAGAAATCGCCGTCGCCCATCCGGGGATGCTTTGCGGGCCGGATTTGCTGCTGAAAGTGCGATCGACTCCTTTGACAAACGCAGGTGCATCGTTGACTGGATTAACTGCGATCGAATATGTCAAACTATTAGTGCTAAACGCCGTTGTTCCCCCAGTAACTGAAGCATCAACGCCCGCAGTACCGTTACCTGCTTCATTACTTCCATCCCACCCCCGAAAAGTAATTTTTGGTTCGCTTCCGGGAATGCTGTAATAGTCTGGGTTGGGTACAAAGCGCACTCTCGCAGGCGTTACCAGAGAAACTTGTGTCAAGTTGATGTTAGCTTGTGCCGAAGTTGTGTTGTCACCTAAAAATATAAAATTAGGAGTTTCGTAAGGATCGATCGCACCGCTAAATGCCGAATAATCTCGCAGTGTCCCTGTTAGTATAATATCGCTACCGTCTGAAAGAAAGTAATTGTCACCTCGAACTCTCAGAGTGTAGTTAGTAGCAATATTTGTGTTGTAAGAAGCATTTTCTGCTGCCAAAAATAAGCCGTTAGTTTGTCCGCCCGGGTTGGGAGTAATGCCGTCACCTTGGGCAAAGATATTGCCAGACATTGCAGATAGCTGCTGGAAACCGATCTCAATTGCTTTGCGATCGCTAGTAACCGCAACAATGCTAAAACCAGCCTGATTTGGATTGCTGCGGGATTCCGAGATAATTTGCAGATTGAAAGACAAGCTAAACCCAGAATTGCGATCGAGTGCAGGAAATGATGTATTTGCAGAATTTTTGGTATAGCCAGCATAGATGCTATTGGCAGCAGTGCTGTTTAAATTAGCTCCATTACCGCTAAATATTTCCGCAGCAGTAACGCTGGGAGTTAGAGGATTTAAGTTGTTCAAAGACAGCCAATTTTGAGCGCTGGGAGTGTTACCCAGCAACCCATTATAAAGACGAGTCGGGCCGAGTACCGTTGCTGAACTTTCCGACAAAGCGCCGAAATTTATCCAAGTATTACCATTAGTTGAAAATTGCCAGTTGCCGTTAGTATTGTCGGCGGCGGTGACTGCAACACCCAAAGCATCGCCATTAGCATCGGCACCTAACTCGCTAGCGATCGCAAAAATACTAAAACCTGTGTTAGCTGCATTGGCTGTGTCTTCGTTAATCGGGGGAAGTGTATTAAAATTAGAATTTGCCAAAGTCGGAGCGCTATTGACTTGCGGGTTGCGGAGGCTATCAATATAAATAGTGTTAATTCCGCCGTTGGGTAAACCCACGGAACCGGGACTGTTGACAGCATAATTAGCAGTTCTGTTGATGCCGCCAATAGCACTGGAAAACTCGACATTACGCCCGTTTCCTGGTGCGGCAATTTGTACCTTAGCTGCATTTCCAAAGGCTCCGTGGGTTCCCGCTGTCCTCCAGGCGATCGCATCTACTGTATCCGTACTCGTAGTGCTACCATTATCAACATAAACAATATCAGAAGCTGCGAAATCCCCATCAAAATTTCCGACTGGGAGCAGCTTGCTCAAAAATCCACCCTCGGGACTCAATCGAATGTTCCAATCGTTATTTGTTCCCGACGGTGTGGGGTTGTAGACAATTTCTTGATTTGCGGGCGCACCGCCGATCGCAATTATTGTACCTGCTTTAAACACAGGAGCAATACTTGCCATATTGGTAAATTTGTAAGCCGAGTATTTAGCTGTTGTTGGAGCAGTTGAGTCGCCAACAAAATAGCTCTGAAGCTGGGTAGCTGTTAAATCTTCTGTCAGCAGTAACTCTACATACTCGTTACCTGTAAAGTCTCCCGTACCCCGCCGGAATTCATTAATAATTATCTGTCCCATCTAAATGCACCTAAATTTGAGATAAAAATCAGATAGAATGTGCGAAATAAAATTCGGCTGCTTGCAAAATTTAAGCAGTCGCGCGGCGCGTCAGATTATTAATTAAAATATTCGCTAAAATCTGAATATCTGACGCACCAGACAAGACTTATTGCAGATAATTTGTGTGAATTGATAAATAAACATCCTATAAATTAAATCTACCCAATTAAATTATTAGTGTCAAGCATTCTATTATATTAGTAAGACTAATAATTAAAATAATTTATATTTACATTTCTAATCGGTAGCAATATCGCTCAAAAAAGCACATAAATCATATGAATTTAGACAGAAAAACCATCATAAAAGTTGGCAGTAAAAATTTTACTCACCATCGGCTAAAGGTCGATCGACAAGACTCTTCGTACTCGCGACCCATTTTGTGCTTGATGGGCGATCGGCGATCGATCGACAGATATCTCAGGATCGCGAATTAAATAATTTACACAAGTTTGTGGGATGGGCGTCCCGCCCGTCCTTTGTTGACGACCCATTTTGTGCTTGATGGGCGATCTGCGATCGATCGACAGATATCTCAGGATCGCGAATTAAATAATTTACACAAGTTTGTGGGATGGGCGTCCCGCCCGTCCTTTGTTGACGACCCATTTTGTGCTTGATGGGCGATCTGCGATCGATCGACAGATATCTCAGGATCGCGAATTAAATAATTTACACAAGTTTGTGGGATGGGCGTCCCGCCCGTCCTTTGTTGACGACCCATTTTGTGCTTGATGGGCGATCTGCGATCGATCAACAGATATCTCAGGATCGCGAATTAAATAATTTACACAAGTTTGTGGGATGGGCGTCCCGCCCGTCCTTTCTTGACGGGCGGGACGCCCATCCCACAAGAACAATAAAGATTGTAAGTTATTTAATTTTCAGTCCTAAACAGACAGGAAATCTCCAGGGCCCAGGAGGTTGGGAGCAACGCCAGTCAAAGCAGCTAAAACTTCGCCGCTGCTGGCTACTTTAATTAATGTGCCGTTAGTTCCTGCGGAAATTGATAGCTGTCCGAAGTTCAAACCGTTAATTAATTGCACGGTATCTTGACCTTTGGTGAAATCAGAGATGGTATCAATTCCAAAACCCGCACCTAAAACAAATGTGTCATTGCCCGCGCCACCGGTGAGAATATCGTTGCCTAAACCGCCGTTGAGCGTGTCAAAACCTTTGCCACCGATGAGAATATCGTTGCCGCCGCCCCCATTGAGAATGTCGTTACCTCGCAAACCGCTGATGGTATCGTTGCTCGGAGTGCCTGTGAGGTTGTCGTTGCCGTTCGTGCCGTTGATGACGTTTGGAGA
Source organism: Microcoleus sp. bin38.metabat.b11b12b14.051 (assembly GCF_013299165.1). NCBI lineage: Bacteria > Bacillati > Cyanobacteriota > Cyanophyceae > Oscillatoriales > Microcoleaceae > Microcoleus > Microcoleus sp. bin38.metabat.b11b12b14.051. Next base: position 77,100 of record NZ_JAAFKD010000017.1, on the reverse strand, counting down.
GTTATTCGTGCTGCTTGGAGTGTTGGTTAAGTCAACAACGAAGATGTCGCGACTATTGGTGTCTCCCGGCACGAGGTTGGAGGCATCAGATGAAAATGCTACTCTGTTCCCGTCGCCTGAGATGGAGGGGATGTAGGAAAGAGCGTTCCCCTGATTGCCTGCTGAATCTACAGAGACGCGGGTAGTGGTATTGGTTGACAAATCGCGCACGAAGATATCCTCGTTATTGTTAGTGTCTCCCGGCACGAGGTTGGATGCCTCAGATGAAAACGCCACAAACCGCCCGTCGGCTGATATGGAGGAGAAATTGGAGCCATCGTTCCCCTGATTGCCTGCTGAGTCAACAGAGACGCGGGTGGTGGTGTTGGTTGACAAGTCGCGCACGAATATATCGCTGGTATTGTTAGTGTCTCCCAGCACAAGGTTGCTGGCATCAGATGAAAATGCCACAAACCGCCCGTTGGCTGAGATCGAGGGCTTGAAGCAGTCGCCGTTGCCCTGATTGCCTGCTGAGTCAACAGAGACGCGGGTGGTGGTGTTGGTTAACAAGTCGCGCACAAAGATATCGTCGTTATTGTTAGTGTCCCCCGGCACGAGGTTGGATGCCTCAGATGAAAATGCCACAAACCTCCCGTCGGCTGAGATGGAAGGGTTTGAGGAGTGGTTGATCGCCTGATTGCCTGCCGCTGAAACAGAGACGCGGGTGGTGGTGTTGGTTAACAAGTCGCGTACGAAGATGTCGCTGCGATTGTTAGTGTCCCCCGGCACGAGGTTGGGGACATAAGATTCAAACGCTACAAACCGCCCGTTGGCTGAGATTGAGGGAATGAAGAAGCCAATCAGCACACCGCCGTTCCCTTGATTGCCCGCTGAATCTACAGAGATGCGGGTGGTGGTGTTGGTTGACAAGTCGCGCACGAAGATGTCGCTGCGATTGTTAGTGTCTCCCGGCACGAGGTTGGGGGCAAAAGATGTAAACGCGACAAGCCGCCCGTCGGCTGAAATGGAGGGACTGCCGGAGGTGTCGTTTCCTTGATTGCCTGCTGAGTCAACAGAGACGCGGGTGGTGGTGTTGGTTGACAAGTCGCGCACGAAGATATCGCTGCGATTGTTAGTGTCTCCCGGCACGAGGTTGGCTGCCTCAGATGAAAATGCCACAAACCGCCCGTTGGCTGAGATCGAGGGGATCTGGGAAATGCCGATCGCCCCCTGGCCTGCTGAGTCTACAGAAACACGAGTAATAGTCATAAATCCTCACCCTAAAATTGTAAATTTGGTCAATTGACGAGCGATCGCCCCCGGAACTCCTAACAAGACAGATTAGCGGGGTGGCGCGGGCGATCGACTAATGTTTCTGAATGATTGCTGCTTGTTGTTTCTAGACTGTTATCCCATTTCGGTTGGCTGTAGTCGTCAAGATGTACTCAACTTGAGCCGGAGTAAGAGTTGGATTGGCACTCAACATTAAAGCCACTACACCCGCTACGTGAGGGGTTGCCATCGACGTGCCGTTAAACGTTTTGTAGGTGTTATTAGGAGTTGTAGAATAGATGTCTACTCCCGGTGCAACTAGGTAATCCAAAGGTCGGAAGCCTGCGAGGTTAGAGGATGAATACATTTTGTTATTTCTGTCAATTCCTCCCACGGCTATTCCGAAGCGATCGGCATTAATAGCTGGATAGCCCGGTTGAGGAGAACTCTTATTTCCGGCTGACATGACAACAACAACTTTTTTGTCTGTGGCGTACTGAATTGCGGCGTCTACCGCGGGTATAGGCTCAGTATTATTTCCCAAGCTGAGGTTAATGATATTAGCTCCATTATTGGCAGCATAGCGAATTCCAGCAGCAACATTATTCCAATTCCCCGTATCAAATTTGGGCAATACTCTCACAGGCATAATCTGGGCATTGTAGGCAACTCCCGTGATGCCAAAATCATTTCGTTCTGCGGCGATGATACCTGCTACGTGAGTCCCGTGACCGTCGATAGACTCATCCATCGGGTTGTTATCATTAGACACAAAATCCCAACCCCCGATATCATCAATAAATCCGTTGCGATCGTCGTCAATGCCGTTGCCGGGGATTTCACCCGGATTCCGCCAAATATTGCCGTTTAAATCGGGATGGGTGTAGTCAACACCGCCATCGACCACAGCTACTACGATGCCCTTTCCTGTAATTTCCTGATTCCACACTTCCGGCGCATTTACAAGGTCTCGTCCCCAATTATTTCCACCAAAATTTGGAACTGCTGGGAATAAAGTTAAACTGTTCACCGAGCCGGAAACTGCTGCATTTGCATCTACCAAACCGTATCCGTAAATGTTGTTAAAACCTGTAGCAGAACTTGTTGCAGCTAGAGTCAGGTTGTAATTTGTTGACTCATTCCAGAAGCTAGAGACTCTGACATAGTAAGTCCCTGGATTTAGACCTAATAAATTAATGTTTTCTGGTGTGCTGTCGTAGTTAATAGACCTGCTAATAATTTCACTCCACTCAAATATACCGTTACGGTTATTATCTTGAATCAGATGTAAGTCAGCATCCCCTGTCAAACCGTCGAGACGCAAGTTTAAATCGCTATTGGTGTTCAGAGTAAATTTGTAAAAATCTTCGGAATCGCCAACTCCGACAAAATCGCTTAAGTTGATGCGGCCGTTTTCAACGCCTACCACATTTCGAGCAGTTGCTAAGGTGTTATCTGGATATGATAAATTTAACTGAGAGGCCGTTCTGGTTCCTGTTAGCGGATCTGTGCCCTCTGCGAGAGTGTCTGAATTGGGTTTTTCGGGAGTAGCAGGCGTACCGCTGGCGACTTGATTCTGGGCCCAGAAACTGAGGTTGTTGCTGGCTTCTGGTGCTATAAAATCTGCTATTTGTTGTTGGGCGATCGGGCTAACCGTCAAAGGAGAGCCGTCCGGGCCGTTGCTGGGGACGCTACCACTAAATTGACTGGGTGCCGTGAAAAAATTAAGTTGACTCCCGTCGCCAAAGGTGGTTAATGCTGCTGTTAGGTGCTGCTGGCGATCGCCTGCAAGTATACCTGTGCTTTCCATAAATTTGCTCCTAATAATTTTAGATTTACTTGTGTTTGTGACAAAAATATAGTTGTTAATTTTAAATTAATTAACATTATTGCAGATGCAAGATAATCCGTCAATTCATAAAGTCATAACTTTTATGTCATAAAAGTCATAACTTGAAAGTCATAAAAGTCATATTTTGAATCATTGGGCAGTTATGTCGTGTCCGATCGAATCACTTTGGTAAGATTAATTCGATAATTGGAACTTCAGTCCTGGGATGGATGCGGACTAAAGTCCTCACTACAAACCTTTTTTTTATGGTATTTGACGGGACAGGATTTTAGACAGTTTCAAGCTGAAGCTGTTGTTTTTTCGTCAAAACCATCGCTATGTGCTTTTCGTAATAGGCGGCTTCGTTAATGAATACAGGAAAAACTGTAGATTCTCCTTGATATGCGATCGATTCTCCAGTAAAGTTGAGAAACATCGGTTCACCGGGATGTAATGGTTCATAGTCTTTGAATTGAACTTGTGGATGGATTGTGGCTTGTATTTCACCTACGGAATTTCTGGGATAGTCTACTGAGCAAATCGCCTGATATACAGTTAAATGTGATGGTATAGCCAGCGGATTGTCCCGATTTGTGGCATCGACATAGTTTAAAATGCCGTGAATCAGCATTTCGGTTTGCTGAAGCTGATGGGCGTTGACTACTCCCTGGGCGATGGGCCCAACTTCTATGGTGCAACCGAAAGCAGATAGCGATCGCAACATTGGCGCATCCTCACCATCCTCCTCTCGGAAAAAAGCTCGCACTGAGGGATTGATGTCGCTCAAATAGGCTAATAATTGCAAATTGAATGGATGTTTGCTAGATGGTAAAATTGTCAGCCCCATGTTGGACGTTGTGCTGTGGAGGTCGATAATGAAATCAGCCCCATGATGGTATTTAGGACTTAGTTGGGCGCAGATTTCCTTAGCGCGCGTGTCTTCGTAACCCGTCAAGTCTGGGTTAGCCAAATCTGCGCGGCAAAAGCAACGGTTCAAATCTCGATCGACATAACGCCGATTCATCTCCACCGCTTTGGGGTTGGCTAATAAGGCAACTGTCTCAAAGGTCGATCGTTTCAGCAAATCTGGGAATTGTTGAAACTTCTTAACCAGGTAAACTCCTGTTAGCTCATTTCCGTGGGTTCCTCCCACAATTGCAACTCGTCGAATTATGTGGGAAATCATGAATAATCCTCATTGAGCAATACTTAAATTGGTAATTATCAGCCGAATTTGTTAACTACTACTTTTTTCAAAATAAATAAATATTTGCCAAATGTCAAATACTTGTTTTTATATAAAACTAGACTAAAAAAGTATGGCAATATCTACTCAATAATAGCTATGGTAATTCTTATTTATGAAATTTAAAAATTCAAATCTCAAATGGTATAACTTATGGAACTTAGACATCTCCGTTATTTCATTGCAGTGGCAGACGAGCAGAGCTTTAGCCGCGCAGCAGAGCGATTGCACATGGCACAACCGCCCCTAAGTCACCAAATTAAAGATTTGGAGAAGGAGTTGGGTGTGCAATTATTCGATCGCAAAAGTCACCCAATTCAGCTAACCCCAGCCGGACAAGCATTTTTAGAAGAATCTCGCGCCACTCTGGCACAATTAGAACAAGCTGTAACTAAAACCCAGCGCATTCATCAGGGCGAATTGGGCTATTTGACTGTGGGTTTTACGAGTTCGATCGCGAATGGTGTCTTTCCAGAGATGCTGCGAACCTTTCGACAGCGATATCCAGAGGTAAAATTGATTTTGCAGGAAGAACATAGTGCTTCGCTAATTCAGAGATTGCGCGATCGTCAAACTGATATCATTTTTTTGTATCTGTACCACGAAATTTATGAAGCCCATGATTTAGAAACGATGTCTCTCACCCAAGAACCACTTGTCGCCGTTTTACCGAAAAACCATCCGCTAGCAGCCAAATCCCAAATTTCGCTTGCCGACGTAAAAGATGAAGAATTTGTCATGCCCCTGCATCAGGTTGTGGCTGGCTTGTCCGAACAAATTTATCATCTATGTTCGCAAGCAGGATTTGTACCGAACGTTGTTCAAACAGCAGTATTTATGGTGACAATTTTGGGGCTGGTTGCTGGGGAAACAGGTATCAGTATTCTGCCATCTCATGTGTTAAATATTCAACGGGAAGGAGTGGTATATCGTCCGATTCAAGAACCAACGGCAACTACTCACTTAACTGCGGTTTGGCGGCAGAATGATTCGTCCACCATTTTGCAGCAATTTCTGGAGATTATTAAAAGCCTCTCAATTTATCAGCCTGAAATATCGATGATTTCAGCATCAGAATTAGAAGTAGGGTGTGTCAGCTAGAGAGATTTTTGCGACAAACTGATATCAAATCCGGTTGCATAGGAATTATTAATCTCTCTATTCTCTCTCTGTGTCCTCTGCGCCCTCTGCGGTTAAATCACAATACGGTTCACTTAAGGTTTATTTGTCATTGCGATCATAGAGAGAGCAATCGCAGGGTCTATTTATCACATTATTTTCCCCGTGAATTGTCTTAAGTAAACCGTATTGGGTTAAATCATTCCGATACAACCGGAAACGATATGACAATCAAAAAACTGACGCACCACAGAATAAATGGTGCGTCAGAATGGGATTTTTTGTATGGTAAGAATGCTCTTTCCTGACGCACCTTACGGTTAATTTTATCGCCCAAACACGATAAAATCACTGCGATCGATCGCACTACCAGCCACTCGATTCACAGTAGCCAAGAGTTGACCGTTTTGAGAAATCGCGATCGCACCTGCATTAGGGCTTTGGGTAATAGTCAGTTGAGCAAAAGTTAAACCGCCCGCTAACACCAGCAAATCTTCACCTTTAGTGAAATCAGTAATGACATCGCTGCCTTCACCTGCGGTTAAAACAAAGCGATCGCGCCCAAGGCCACCGCTGAGAATATCGTCACCTAAACCCCCAGTCAAAGTATCGTCACCCTTACCGCCGTAGAGGGTATCGTTACCATCACCGCCGCAAATCGTGTCACTACCGCCGTTACCAAACAGCAAATCGTTGCCGGCACCGCCGCACAGGAAATCTGGAGATCCGTTTAAGCCGATCGGTCGATCGCCGAAAATAGTATCGTCCCCATCGCCACCGCAAATCGTGTCAGTACCGCGATCGCCCAACAGCAGATCGTTGCCCGTACCCCCGTCCAGAACGTCGTCGCCCTTGCCGCCAAACAGCGTATCGTTGCCCTCTCCACCGCTAAGAGTATCCGCAGCATCTCCCCCATTCAAGAAATCGTTGCCAGCACCTCCAAACAGCAAATCGCGTCCGTTCGAGTCAGGGCTAGACGGGTCAAAATTGCCTCCAAACAAGCAATCGTTACCCTCAGCCCCCAGCAGAGTGTCATTGCCTTTGTCGCCCCAAATGGTGTCATTGTCTTTGCCGCCGATCGCCACATCATCGCCCTTACCTGCGAAAATGCGATCGTCGCCGGCAGCCCCGTTGAGGTAATCATTGCCGGTGCCGCCAAACAGCAAGTCTCTGTCTGCATTCGGCCCCAGCGGGACATTGCTAGGCCGCCCGCCGTAAAGATTGTCGTTTCCTCTTGTGCCCAGCAGGATGTCGTCACCGTTGAAACCGTCGATCGCATCGTTGAGATTGCTACCAATGAGGAAATCGTTGCCGTCAGTGCCGTTGAAAGTGCGATCGACTGAATTCGGCCCGGGAATTGAATCGATCGCAGGTAGGGTGATTTCGTCATCGCAAGTGCGATCGACATTGCCGCCACCAATGCTGTCAGAGTCAACAGGAGTCGCAGTGGGAGTCGGAGTTGTCGTGGGAGTCGGAGTCTGAGTTTCCGTGGGAGTCGCAGTGGGAGTCGGAGTTGTCGCGGGACTTGGAGTCGGAGTCGCAGTGGGAGTCGGAGTTGTCGTGGGACTTGGAGTCGGAGTCGGAGTTCCCGTAGGAGTCGGAGTTCCCGTGGGAGTCGGAGTTCCCGTAGGAGTTGGAGTTCCCGTAGGAGTTGGAGTTCCCGTAGGAGTCGGAGTTCCCGTAGGAGTTGGAGTTCCCGTAGGAGTCGGAGTTCCCGTAGGAGTTGGAGTTCCCGTAGGAGTTGGAGTTCCCGTAGGAGTTG
>NZ_JAAFKD010000017.1:68772-69881 GCF_013299165.1 Microcoleus sp. bin38.metabat.b11b12b14.051 | reverse complement strand
GGAGTTCCCGTAGGAGTTGGAGTTCCCGTAGGAGTCGGAGTTCCCGTAGGAGTTGGAGTTCCCGTAGGAGTCGGAGTTCCCGTAGGAGTTGGAGTTCCCGTAGGAGTTGGAGTTCCCGTAGGAGTTGGAGTTGTTACCGGAGTTGGAGTTCCCGTAGGAGTTGGAGTTGTTACCGGAGTTGGAGTTCCCGTAGGAGTTGGAGTTCCTGTGGGAGTTGGAGTTCCTGTGGGAGTCGGAGTTGTTACCGGAGTCGGAGTTGTTACCGGAGTTGGAGTTGTCACCGGAGTTGGAGTTGTCACCGGAGTTGGACTTGTCACCGGAGTTGGACTTGTCGCCGGAGTTGGAGTTGTCGCCGGAGTTGGAGTTGTCGCCGGAGTTGGACTTGGAGGATTATTGACAACAATGCTGGCGGTGACGATCGCAGAATCAGCCGAACCGTCGTTAGCTTTGTAGGTAAAAGAGTCTGTCCCAGCAAAACCAGCATTCGGAGTGTAACTGAAGGAACCCTTGGGATTGAGGGCGATCGATCCTTTAGCCGGATTTGTTACTAAAATCGCCGTCAGCGGATCGTTTTGCGGGTCTGTATCGTTAATTAAGACTCCCAAACCAGTCACGTTTAGAGGAGTATTAAAAGGAGTTGTATAGTTGTCAGGATTCGCTACAGGCGGGTTATTGTTGACGTTTACAGTCACCGTAGCTGGTGCAGAATTAACTATGCCGTCGCTGACTGTGTAGGTAAATGTGTCAGTTCCAGAAAAGCCAGCGTTAGGAGTATAGGCGAAAGAACCGTCTTTGTTCAGGGCGATCGACCCTTTAGTCGAGTTGGCGACCAATGCAGCAGTCAGCGTGTCCGAGTCCGCGTCAGAGTCGTTGGCTAAAACTCCCGGTACTGTTACACTGAGGACTTTTCCCGCACTGGTGCTGTAGGTGTCGGGATTGGCGATCGGCACACCGTTAGTAACATTGATATTCACCGTCGCGGGGACAGTCGCAGCGCCGTCGCTAGCGCTGTAAGTGAAGGTATCAATTCCGACAAAGCCAGGGTTAGGAGTGTAAGTGAAGTCGCCCTTGGGATTGAGTAATAGTTTACCTTTGGTCGGCCCAGTGAC
>NZ_JAAFKD010000017.1:0-68762 GCF_013299165.1 Microcoleus sp. bin38.metabat.b11b12b14.051 | reverse complement strand
CCGTCGCTAGCGCTGTAAGTGAAGGTATCAATTCCGACAAAGCCAGGGTTAGGAGTGTAAGTGAAGTCGCCCTTGGGATTGAGTAATAGTTTACCTTTGGTCGGCCCAGTGACAAGTCCGGCACTCAGCGTGTCGAAATCGATGTCGAAGTCATTGAATAAGACTGGCGGAAATCCGGTCAACACTCGATCGTGCAAAACGCTGTAGGTGTCGGGATTGGCTGTTGGCGGATTGTTGGTGATATTAATCACAAATGTCTGGTTTGCCGAAGTATCTACGCCACCGTTAGCTGTACCGCCGCTGTCTCTGAGGTTGAGAGTGATATTAGCCTTGCCAGTTCCACTTGTGGCGGGGGTAAAAGTCAGTTGTCCGAAAGAGCCGATCGCGGGTGGTACGCTAAATAAACCGGGATTGTCATTTCCCACCACTTGAAAGTTGACGGTTTGTGCTGACTCGTTTGCCGGCCCAGGGGAGATCGCTGTGGCCCATCCAGCAAAGGTTTGCGGGCCTGCGCTGTGATTGACTGTGCGATCGGGCCCCTTGACAAATGACGGTGCATCGTTGACAGGATTGACGGTAATAGTTGCTGTCTCGCTGGCCCTACTGAAAGCTGCTAAACCCCCAATACTGCTAGGAGTTGAAATATCAGCCGTCCCGCCATTTGTGAAGGTAATAGTGCCAGAGTTTGTTGTTGTTCCATCCCATGCCTGATAGGTGATATTGGGAGTGCCGTTGTAGTCAGCATTGGGAACAAAGCGAATGCTGGCAGTACCTGCTAGCAGTCTCGCTGCTGCTGTTGACGGGGTGCCGAATGCCGTCCAAGTCGCACCGCTATTAGTTGAATATTCCCAACTGCCGTTAGAATTGTCTGTTGCCGTGACTGCAATTCCTTGAGTGTCGGCGGTGTCGGGATCTGTAACTGCACCTGTAATTAAAGCAGAAACTAAGCTGCCGGTGTTGCTGGCAGGAAGTACATCTTCATTAATTGCTGTTAGTACCGGCGAACCGCTGTTGTCGAGTACAGGTGCGTTGTTGGCTGCAAATGCTGCGAATCTGGTGGGAATGGCAAAATTGTTGTCGCTGACAAGAATGAGCGTTCGCTTCCCATTTGCCGTCAGTGTTGTTTGAGGAGGCCCAAATGTCATCCCTTCAAAATTGTCTACAAGTGGCGGAGATCCTGCACTGAAGAAATAAGCAGCAGCAGTAGCGATCGGAGTTTTCGATACTGGTGTAATGCTAGCAACACCAGAAGCAATCAAGCCAGTATTGCTTTGAATGTCAGTCGCACTGTTTAAAGAAATTTGATAAAGCTTCAAATCGCCTGAAACCGGCGGGCCTGGGTTGAGAAAACGTTCGAGAACCAGCAGCGTATTATCATCAACGGCCAGCATTTCCGAAATGCCGTTGCCTGGATCGGTGTTGTAAAGAAATTCTCCGTTTGCGGTGTTTGTGGCTAAGTTATATCTTAAAATTCGCGATCGCGTGCCAATTGTAGCCGTTGTAAGTGTAGCAGGGCCGTCTTGTTTGAGAGCATTTTCTGTTGCTGTAAACAGAAAACTTTGACTGGGAGTAATAGTTAGACTTTCAAAAGCTTGATTGTTGCGGATGCCTATGTTAGGAGCTGCTGATACGTCGTATTTGGGAGAAGAAATAGGCAGCGCTAGGTCTTGTTGTCCTGTTGCAATGGCGAATCTATTGATAAAAGGCTGGGTATTTGTCGAGAAATTTCCTTCAGAAGAGACGAAGACATTACTGCCGATTAAGGCAATGCCCTCTGTATCCGATGTATCTGCGGCAAAGGGAGGCGGATTGCCAATCTGTGTTACCGCTGTAAAAGCAACTCCTCCTACTGCTGCCAAGCTACCCGAACTCACATTAGGTATAGTGAGGGTGTAAAAGCGAGACGGATCGGGACTGCCACCAACATTGCGGCCGTCTGAGATAGCGTAGTAAGTGTTGTTCCCTGCGTAGGTAATGCCAGATAGTCCACCTACCTGGGTTGTTGGTGTTCCAAAAGTTTGACTTGCCGGAAATCCTGCTTGTCCCAAAAATTGCAGGCCGAACACAAATTGATAGGTGGCTGTTGTGGCTTGGTCGATCGCCAGTCCAGCAACAATCTTTCCCGTTGTATAATCTAGCAGCCAGTCTCCGCCTAAAGCTGAATTGCCGATCGGCCCGCTGGAAGCAGCAATTTTTGCCCGCGTTAGCCGACTCAGTTGCTGCACGAAATTAGCGCCCGCATCATCCGCCGCTACATCGCACCCGTACAGCAAAATCTCTGCACTCTCTACGAGCGATCGCCACCAACGCTGCAATTGGTTAGCATAAGTTTGTAAATTTGTCAAGTTTAGATCGATCGCGCCTAGCTGCAAACTCGCCGATCGACCGTGGGAGATAATATGAATGCTTCTAATATTGCTGCGACTCCCTAGCACTTCCGTAATTTGTGCTACTCCATCCCGCGCCGCATCAATGATAATTACTTCTATTCCCGCTGCGATACCGTTGCGAAGGTTTTGGATATCGGGAAGGGCGGAGTCGAGAAAGGCGATCGAACCCATAACAGAATTGATAAAATTTGGCACAATACACCTCTGGTTAGATGACAGTAGGGAAATTAATATCTAGCTAACTTAGCAAATTCAAATATTAAATGTCATCAGTAAAATTAACTGCCATGGTTTGTAGTGAGGACTTCAGTCCTTTCTTTGATGCGGACTCGCATTCCTCACTACAAACCTGTCCTTTCTTTGATACGGACTCGCATTCCTCACTACAAACCTGGTTCGATCGCCAAAAGTTCTTCTGCTACCAATCCTTTCTGAATAGCGAACACTGCTGCTTGAGTGCGATCGCGTACTTCTAACTTTTGCAAAATCGCGTGCACGTGCACCCGCACCGTACCCGGAGCAATGTACAATATTTGTGCAATTTCTTGATTGCTTTTCCCTGCGGCAACTAAAGCTAAAATTTCCTGTTCTCGCTTCGTCAGCGGATTGTCTAAAATTTCGGGTTTTGTCGCGCATTTGCTAGGTTCTGGATTATTAAAAACTGCCCGAATTTCCGCAGTTGCCGCTTTGTCCCACCAAGAAGCCCCCGATGCTACCGATCGAATTGCTAAAACTAATGTTTCCGCGGCAATTCCCTTGAGACAATATCCCTGGGCTCCGGCTGCAATTAACCTTTCAATTAAGGTTTTTTGGGCGTGGGATGTTAATATTAAAACCGGAATTTCTGGATGTCGCTGTTTTATTTTGCGGCACGCTTCAATGCCACCTATTCCCGGCAAACCAACATCCAGAACTACCACATCCGGCAAGTGTTCTTGAGTCAATTCAACCGCCGTTTCCCCATCTTCTGCCTCGGCAATTACTTGGACGCAACTTTCTTGCTGCAATCTAGTTTGCAGTCCTAACCGAAACAGTTCGTCGTCTTCAACTAGAAGAATTCGCAAGGGAAAATTAGGTTTCATTGGCGGAGATAGCTGGTAGTCGGAATCCAAACAACGCCCCTAAAGGCAATTTGTTTTCTGCCCAAATTATACCGCCGTGGGCGTCAATAATTTGGCGAGACAAGTATAACCCCAATCCCGAGCCTTTGGCTTGCCGATCGCCATTTCCTTGATAAAAACGCTCGAACAGGTGCGGCAGTTCCGAAGCGGTAATTCCCAACCCGCTATCGAGCACTTTTACTACCTGATAGCTAGCCGATGATTCCATGGTTATTTCTACTTTGCCGCCGCGAGGAGAATGGTTGAGCGCGTTGGTTAGCAAATTTACAAAAACGCGCTGGAGTTGGACTGCATCGCCATTTACCCACAACGAGCGACGGAAATCTGACTCTCCATAATTCATACTAATATAAACTCGGCGCGCCGCCGATAAATGGATGAGGGTGGCAATTACTTCTTCTGCTAAAGCGACTAAATTTACGGGCGCAAGTTGCAGTTTTAAACCTTCGGCATCGTTGCGGTAAACATCCAGCAGCGTCTCTACTAATTGTAGTGACATTTTGTGCGATCGCGCCATTGTTTCGAGAACTTTTTGCTGGCTCGGAGTGACAGCCCCAAATTGTGCTGACTCAAAGGCTTTGATTGTTTCAATTGCGCCCAGCATCGGGGTTTTTAAGTCGTGACTCAAAGTCGAGACAAAATCTTCTCGGATGCTGGCTAGCTGCTGTTGCGACTGCAATTGAGCTTTGGCGATCGCGATCGCTTCTTGATATTGCTGGTTGCGATCGCTCAAATATCCGGTGACTCCCAAGGCCATCACTGCGATCGATCTATTGGCTAGAGTTGCGAGGGCGATCGTTTGTCGGTGAGGTACAAACAAATCCAACAGCGTCAAAGCAGCAGCTACCAGCGTAATCTGTAACTTACCCAGCCGACTCAAGCGCGAATTTGCCAGTAAAATCGGCCCCGTGTACAGATACCCAAACAGATACTCTGGCGGCGTGCTAAATTCCAGCGCGACGACAATAGCGAATAAAAGTGCGATCGACCACCGCCCCCGCAAATACTTCTCTTGAAGTGCGAGGTTTTTGTTGATTTTTAAGAAGTTTATCAAGATTTTCATTAGAAAGGAGAATAATATAGCAATCGGCAAGGCGAGGGCGGACTCGATCGATGGCTGACACAAACGATCTTATTACCTAGGGCCTCATACCACCTGTTACATCTTAATTTACTCAAAATCTAAGAAAATGGGTTATGCCTTGCCATATCTGGGCAAAAATAGACCTCTTGCAAAAATAGCTAGGAACGGGCTCTCCGGCCCGTTCCACAGAAAAAAAATTTTGTGGAATGGGCCGGAGAGCCCGTTCCAAAAATTGAGCAAAAAGACTTTTGCAAGAGATCTAATCTATAGGACTTACGCATTGGGGCCCAGAAACCGGGTTTTTTTACGACAATACTTCGTTCGTACTCGAAGATTAGGTAAAAAACCCGGTTTCTTTGTCGGAGTGCGTCCAGGACTGACCTAATTATGCAAGAGGTCTAATAAAAAGTCGATGAGAAGTCGATGAGAACTTACTCACGTTCTCAAATAGCCACCTGATTTAATAAAAACACGGTACAAAGTGCGATCGACTTAATATCTTGCAGCATTCTCGATCCGCAAGCAACAAACTGCTGTAAAACGTAACTATGTAAAGTAAAGGATTGTAAAGTATGCAAATCCCTTAAAAGTGGGTATTTTAACTCTAGGTGGGTAATTCAGCCCTATTTCCATACTTTTATGTAGTTTGGTTTAATTGGATCTACCTACTTAGTAGGTGTGTGCAAAGTTGAATCATGGTTGTCCTCGCGGGCAAGAAAGCAAGCACGGGCGTACTCGCTCCGTTAGAAACTATGCCTGTATAAAACAGCGTACATCTTTATCAAAGATTTACAGAGTTTTCTGGAATAAGCGGTTACAGTCGATGCTAGAAGTTCTCACTCTTTTTAAATCAGGAATAGGTGTGTGATGCCAAACTTTAATTGTCAAGTTTCAGGAAGTGCGATCGCCTTTATCGATCGTCAAGTTGCAGATTATCAAAGTTTGATGGCCGGGGTAACACCGGGTACGGAAGTAGTGGTTTTGGATGCCACAAGGGATGCGATCGACCAAATCACTGAAATTTTAGCTCTTCGTACCAATATTGATAGCATTCACATCATTTCTCACGGCACTCCCGGCCGCTTGCAACTGGGTAGCGGTGGCTTGAGTTTAGACAATCTAGATGCTTATTCCGAGAAATTGCAGCAGTGGCGGAGTGCTTTAACTCCTAGTGCGGACATTCTGATTTATGGTTGTAATGTCGCCTCAGGGCCTCGCATTTGTCCGCAATTCCGCCGGGGAATTAATTCCCCGTCTCATAGCGAAAGTCGGTTGAAACCGACTGAAAACAAGGTGGCTATTCAGTCCTCTTCAGAGGACTTTCGCTATGAGACGGGGGTTGAAACCCCCGGCGGATCAGAGGAATACGCCACAAACGATCGACGCGCGATCGATAATGAATATGCGATCGATTTAACCTTCATCCAGCGCATCGCCCAACTCACAAATACCAACGTTGCCGCCTCCAAAAACCTCACCGGAAGTGCAGCAAAAGGTGGCGACTGGAAACTGGAAACAACAACCGGGAAAATAGCAACCTCTTTAGCATTTCGGCCCGAAGTTCTAGCAGCATACAGCCACGTTCTCTCCACCTTCAGTGAAGCCAGGAACTATAGTGTCAACAGGCAGCCTTTTGACATGGGTACGGGCGACTTTAACGGCGACAGTTTCCTTGACTTAGCCGTGGTCAACTGGCAATCCCAGAATATTTCCATATTGTTGGGGACGGGTACTACGGGCAGCTTTGGTACTGCTACCACCTTATTGGACCCAGGTAATGAGAATCCCTATGCCATTGTAGTGCGCGACTTTAATGGAGACGGCAAACTCGATTTAGCTATAGCGAATACTCAGAATTATGCTAAAGGCAATTTCGTTTCCATCCGGCTGGGGACAGGTACTGGCAGTTTTGGCAATCCTACCAACTTCTTTTCCGATCCAAAAGAGCTGAAGCCGCTAAATCCTGAGTCGATCGCAGCAGGCGACTTTAATGGAGATGGCAAGTTAGATTTAGCCACAACCCCTGGGCTGAATGGAAAATACATTTCAATACTTTTCGGATCGGGTACAGGTAGCTTTGCTAAGCCCGTTTACATTAATACAGAAAGAACCCAGGATAATGTTGCCACAGCCGACTTTAACGGCGACGGCAAACTAGATTTAATCACCTCGTCAGGTAATCAAAGAACTGATAACATTTCCGTTTTCTTAGGAGATGGTAATGGCAACTTTAACTCCCCGGTTAACCTTACCGCCGGATTAGGGTCACATGTTTTCGCCACAGGCGATTTTAATGGCGACGGCAAACTCGACCTTGCTACCAATAATAACAATCAAGTCGATCGACATATCTCAGTTTTTTTGGGAGATGGTACGGGTAATTTTGGTACTGTTACCAACTTTACTGTCGCAGGCCGTCCTCAATCTGTGGTTGCAGGCGACTTTAACGGCGACGGCAAACTCGATTTAGCCGCGCCTAATGATTCTGACCAAACATCAGTCTTGTTAGGAGATGGTACGGGTAAATTTGGTAATCTCAGCAACTTTAAAATCGGGAATCCGGGAGCTCCTACTGCTATCATTGCGGCAGATTTTAATCGTGACGGCAAGTTAGATTTAGCTAATACGAACAGATGGTCTAACGATGTCTCGGTTCTGCTGAATACATCGAATACAGTTAATTTCGGTGCGGTCACTTACAATAGTGTCGAAGGAACAACAGACACAGTAGTTAATATTCCCGTCACCATTACCGGCGGCACTCCCTTAAACGAGATAGTTGTCCCAATTGTCCTCGACCCCACTAGCACAGCCACCCAAAATTTAGACTACACCTTTTCCCCTACTTCGATTACCTTCCCCGCTGGTTCAACAGGTGCCGCACTCACCAAAAATATTGCAGTTACTATCAAGGCTGACAGTATCTCTGAAAACCCCGAAACCGCAATTTTCAACTTGGGTACAATTACTGGTGCGATTGCGGGCCCCACAAAACAAACCACACTAACTATCGCCGATCAGGTTTCTGTTGCTTATGCCATTGCGACCGATACTGCCACCATTGAGGAAGGCAATAGCGGCAAAAAACCTCTAACTTTCACTGTGACTCGCAGCAACGTCACTAACGGGGCAAGTAGTGTCAAATATGCGATCGCCGGAACTGCTACCAACGTCAGCGATTATAACAATATCGGCGGCACTTCTGGCGCACGAACTACTGCTGGCACGATTAATTTTCTCACCGGTGAAACATCGAAAACCATTACTCTGGATGTGTTGGGCGACACCGTAGTTGAACCTGATGAAACTATTACCGTCACCTTGTCAAATGCCACAGGTATCGCAGCGGCAACACCGATAATTACCGCTGATACGGCTACCACAACTATTATTAATTACACTGCACCGACACCACTGCCCATACCAGAAGCACCAACGCCGACACCACCACCAATACCAACACCGACACCACCACCAACGCCAACACCGCCAACACCAACACCGCCAACACCAACACCACCAACGCCAACACCACCAACACCAACACCACCAACACCAACACCGCCAACACCAACACCACCAACGCCAACACCACCAACGCCAACACCACCAACGCCAACACCACCGCCAACGCCAACACCGCCAACGCCAACGCCGATACGAACACCGCCACCAACACCGACACCAACGGATAATCGCCCACCAGTGGTAAATCGTCCTGTCTTGTCGCAAGGAGGTTATAAAACCAATGAGTTGACCTTTGCTGCAAACACCGATACTGACCCCGATCCGGGCGATCGCATTAGTTATACGATCTGTCTGGCCGATTACAATGCTTTGAATTCGTCTGCATTCACTTTGGAGAGATCTCTCAACGGCAGTTCCTATCGCCAGCCGGTAGATGGGTTAAGTTTTCCTCAAATTCCTCTCCCCTCATGGTTAACTTTCAATCCCGAAACCCGTACTATCAATTTAGATGCGAGTCGCCCAAAATCTTTCAACTATTGGCTGAAGGTAACGGGAAAGGATGCGTCTGGTGCCAGTGTTAGCGAACTCGTTCGGTTCAAGAGTAACAATTTCGGCGGTTTTGTGATTGACAATTACATTGCTGGTTCTACTGTCTTCTTAGATGCCAACAAAAACGGCATACTCGATCCTAACGAACCATCTGCCATAACTAGCTCTAATGGTGAATTCAATCTGAATTTCCCCACCGACATTTTTGACAAAAATGAAAACGGGGAAATTGACCCAGAAGAAGGCAATATAGTTGCCATAGGTGGCACCGATACCGCCACTGGTTTACCGCTAGAAACACCAGTTACGGCACCACCAGATGCTACTGTTGTCACCCTCTTAACCAGTTTAGTAGCTGACTTAATCGACAAAGGAGTTACATCAGCAGAAGCACAATCTTTAGTCAAAAAATCCCTTTCCATCCCCGCTGATGTTGAGCTGATTAGCTTAGATCCGATCAAGGCAACCAACAACAACGAGCCAGGGGGAGTCCAAGTCTTATCCGCAATGGTTAAAGTCCAAAACATCATCACTCAAACTACCGCTTTGATTGACGGTGCTTCGAGTGCATTAACTAAGGATATTGTCAAGGCTGTTGTCAGTTCAATTACGACTCGAATTCAATCCAATACAGCTTTAAACCTCAGCAATGCAGCAGATTTAGAGCCAATTATTCAGCAATCTGTCAGTAGAATCAAGCAAGTTGACCCCAATTTTAACAGTCAAAACTTCACCCAGATGGCCTCGCAAGCTGCGACTGTAATGGCAACAGCAAATCAACGCATTGATGCCGCTGTCTCCAGCACAACAACTTCAATTCCCGAAGCAGTCGCCCGCGTCCAAAAAGTAACCTTGGGCGTAACTACTCAAGACTTTAAAGCAGTTGGTGCGGGAAGCAAGCCAATTTCCCAGTTAGTTACTGAGAATACTGGTGCTGCTTTAGATAGCAAAATTAAAGACACAACATCGCCTGGGGCTGGGCTTGCGGTTCCTGTTGTTACTGGTGACGCGGATTTTGGCAGCAATTCCCCCGATCGCATTCTTGGTACAAATGACGACGATATCCTGACTGGTGGCAGTGGAAATGATGTTTTGATGGGCATCAGGGGCAACGATTACCTCGACGGCGCGATCGGAAATGACTCTCTTTTCGGAGGGAAAGGTAATGATATTATGCTGGGAGGTAGCGGTAATGATGTTTTGTTTGGCAGTCGCGGTGCTGACATTTTGAATGGCGGTGATGGTAACGATATTCTGCTGGGAGGTAAGGGTGATGATTTGCTGACTGGCGGTTTGGGAAGTGATGTTTTGACGGGAGGTAATGGCAATGATAAATTCTTGGTTGCTACCAATGCCGGCACTGATACTATTACTGACTTTGAAGTTGGTAAAGACTTGTTAGTATTGGGTAACAATCTCACTTTTGCCCAATTGTCAATTACTCAAGAAAACAGTTCAACTTTCATCCGTTTGTCAGCAAGCGGTGAAATTTTAGCCTCTCTCAATGGAGTGTCTGCCAGCTTGATAAGTGCTGCCAATTTCAACATAGCTTAGACAGTCCCGGACGAAGCTATTCTGTATGTCAATACGGTTCACTTAAGACTCCTTATACTCGGATTTCCCCCTCGCATCCCCCTTCTTAAGGGGGACTTTAAGAGCATTCTTCCCCTTTTAAGGGGGGTTAGGGAGGAGCGGTCTTAAGTGAACCGTATTGCTATATGTACGGTGTGCAGTGCGTAGCCTACTACTATAAATTGCGCGTCCAACTATGCGATCGGGTAAATCGTGTTTGTTAAAGCATCGATCGCATTGTGGCGCCAAAAACAGTGTTTAGATAGCATCTATATCTGCAAGTATAGATTATCAATAAGAGCTAAACATTTGCCTATCCATTAAAGTATATGGCAGACCAACATAAATTCTAAACAGTAACTTATACCTGAAGACAGATTATAAAAAAAACCAAACTTCTGTAGAGTAATCACTAAATGAGAAATTTTTAACTCAGTTATGCTCGAAGGATTAATTCAAGTCACATTAACGCTAATCATTTTAATAGCGATCGCCCCCGTGTTCGGCAACTACATGGCGCTGGTGTACATGGGAGAAAAAACCCTTCTCGACCCCGCCATTAAACCAGTAGAACAACTGATCTACAAAGCCAGCAATATCCGGTCTGGAGATTCCATGACAGGTTGGCAATATGCGCGATCGTTGCTCTACAGCAACCTAGCAATGGGGATATTTGTATTCCTGATTTTCATGCTTCAGGGACTGCTGCCTTTAAATCCCACCAGCCTCAGCGCGCCCACCTGGGATACCGCCCTGCACACGACTATTTCATTCCTCACAAATACCGACCAACAGCATTACTCCGGCGAGACAACATTCAGTTATCTATCCCAGCTAACCCTGGGTTTTTTAATGTTTACCTCCGCCGCCACCGGTTTAGCAGTAGGGATTGCCTTTATTCGGGGATTGACTGGTCGCCCGCTGGGCAACTTTTACATCGATTTAATTCAATCAATCACCCGGATTCTGCTACCTCTTTCTTTGATAATTGGCTTGCTTTTGCTAATTTCAGGAGTGCCGGAAACCTTGGCTGGGCCGGCAGTTGCCCGCACCTTAGAAGGTGGCACTCAAGTAATTGCTCGTGGGCCTGTCGCTCACTTTGAAAGCATCAAACAACTCGGAGAAAACGGTGGCGGATTTTTCGCCATTAACTCGGCTCATCCCTTTGAAAATCCCAACGCTTTTAGCAACCTGCTGGCAACCCTAGCAATGGTTTCGATTCCCGCTGCTCTAATTCACACCTACGGCAGATTTGCCAATAACAAAAAGCAGGGCTGGCTGATTTTTGGGATGGTGTTTGTAATTTATGTTGTCTTGATTGGCATTGCGGCAGTTGGCGAGTTTCAAGGCAATCCGCAAGTTAATAGTTTGCTGGGTTCGGTACAGCCAAATTTAGAAGGAAAAGAAGTTAGATTCGGCTGGGCCCAAACTATCCTGTGGGCGGTAACTACGACTGGCACAATGTGCGGCGCTGTCAACGGAATGCACGATTCTTTAATGGCTCCCGGCGGTTTTGCTACTTTGTTTAACTTGTTTCTGCAAATTGTTTGGGGCGGACAAGGAACGGGAACGGCTTACTTATTTATTTACCTAATTTTGAGCGTGTTTCTCACCGGATTGATGGTGGGGAGAACGCCGGAATTTTTAGGGCGCAAAATTGAAAAACGGGAAATTGTTTTAGCGAGTGTGGTTTTGTTGATTCACCCGATCGCAGTTTTGATTCCTGGCGCGATCACCCTCGCCTTTACCGATAGCTTAAGTGGCATCAGTAATTCAGGATTTCACGGCATTTCGCAGGTGATGTACGAATACGCTTCGGCGGCGGCTAACAACGGTTCTGGTTTTGAAGGATTGGCCGATTCTCAACCCGCACCTACCGGACTTTGGTGGAATTTAAGCACCTGTTTTAGCTTGCTGATGGGGCGCTACGTTCCAATTATTGCCTTGCTGCTATTAGCTGACAGCATGACAAACAAACAACTGGTTCCCGAAACCACAGGAACTCTCAGAACAGATTCCGTTTTGTTCACCAGTGTAACCGCAGGAGTAATCATCATTCTGGGTGCGCTAACATTCTTCCCCGTGCTAGCTTTGGGGCCAATTGCTGAAGGATACGAAATCAGGAGCGGCAAATTTGAACCCGCACCAATAACTGCGCCATCGCCTCTGGGAACACCAACTCCTCCATCTCAGTAGCGAAAAAACATCAACCTCACCCTTCTCTTTCTCTGTGCTCTCTGCGTCCTCTGTGGTTCATTAAAAATCCAAATTATGGCTTCCTCCAATACCCCTGATTCCGAAAAATCCCCCCGCAGAGGCTCTCGTGAGTCTCGAAAACATACACCAAAAGCAAATACTAAAGGGCTTTATCAAAGAGCTTTTAAAGAAGCTTTTCTCAAGCTAGACCCCCGGATCATGCTAAAAAATCCGGTGATGTTTGTGGTGTGGGTGGGGACAATTGTAACTGCACTTTTGACCGTCGATCCGACGCTGTTTGGCCCGGTTCCCGGCAAGAATCAAGTTCTTTTTAACGGCCTGGTAACGTTAATTTTGTTTTTCACTTTGGTATTTGCTAATTTTGCCGAAGCGGTGGCGGAAGGCCGCGGGAAAGCGCAAGCAGATGCCCTGCGATCGACTAAAGCTGACACCACAGCCCGCAAACTCTTGCCAGATGGTACAATTCAAGAAGTTAGTTCAACATCTCTCAGACGCGGCGACCAAATTAAAGTGATCGCAGGCGATGTCATTCCTTCTGACGGCGAAGTGATCGCAGGCGTGGCGTCGGTGGATGAATCTGCAATCACTGGCGAATCGGCGCCCGTACTCAAAGAACCTGGTTCGGACATCGCCAGTTCAGTCACCGGCGGGACACGCATCCTTTCTGACGAGCTGACGCTGCGGGTGATGGCCGACCCCGGTAAGGGGTTTTTGGACAGGATGATCGCGCTGGTAGAGGGCGCTGAACGCACGAAAACGCCGAACGAGATCGCGCTGACGGTGCTGTTAGCGGTGCTGACTCTGGTATTTTTGATTGTGGTATCGACGATTCCGCCGATCGGCAATTATGTCAAAACTCCTGTAGGCGTAGTAACGCTGATTTCGCTGCTGGTAGCGCTGATCCCGACAACGATCGGCGGTTTGCTGAGTGCGATCGGCATTGCGGGGATGGATCGCGTCGCTCAATTTAACGTGATAGCGACCTCCGGGCGCGCCGTGGAGGCTTGCGGCGACGTAAATACATTGATTTTGGACAAAACGGGGACGATCACGCTGGGGAACCGTTTAGCCGAGGAATTCATTCCCGTAAACGGTCATACGCTGCAAGAAGTGGCGCAGGTGGCGCTGACGGCGAGCGTATTTGACGATACTCCAGAGGGAAAGTCGATCGTCCGTTTGGCTCAAAACCTGGGCGCACAGGCGAACTTCGATCGAGAAAATGCAGAAGGAGCGATCGGACTTGATTTCTCTGCTAAAACGCGGATGTCTGGCACCGATTTTCCCGATGGTACCGAGGCGCGCAAGGGTGCGGTGGAGGCAGTGAAGGGTTTTGTGCGATCGCGCGGCGGCAATATCGGCCCCGATCTCGATGAAGCTTACGAGCGAGTTTCGCGATTAGGAGGCACACCATTAGGCGTTTGTCAAGGCAACGACACCTACGGGATTATCTATTTGAAAGATGTGATTAAACCCGGAATTCGCGATCGATTTGACCAACTGCGAAAAATGGGAATTCGCACCATAATGCTCACCGGAGATAACCGGATTACAGCATCAGTAATTGCCGACGAAGCGGGAGTTGACGACTTCATCGCCGAAGCAACTCCCGAAGACAAAATCGAAGTAATTCGCAAGCAACAAGCAGAAGGCAAATTAGTAGCAATGACGGGAGACGGCACCAACGACGCACCCGCCCTAGCCCAAGCAAACGTCGGACTCGCGATGAATTCCGGCACCCAAGCCGCCAAAGAAGCAGCAAACATGGTGGACTTAGATTCCGATCCCACCAAACTCATC
The DNA here is from genome assembly GCF_013299165.1 of Microcoleus sp. bin38.metabat.b11b12b14.051. NCBI lineage: Bacteria > Bacillati > Cyanobacteriota > Cyanophyceae > Oscillatoriales > Microcoleaceae > Microcoleus > Microcoleus sp. bin38.metabat.b11b12b14.051. The sequence continues at coordinate 54,564 of NZ_JAAFKD010000017.1, read as the reverse complement.
GACTTAGTAACAATCGGCAAACAATTGCTGATTACTCGCGGCGCCCTCACCACATTTTCCCTAGCCAACGACATCGCCAAATATTTTGCAATTATTCCCGCCATGTTTGCCCCCGTTGGCACATTGAATGTGATGGGTTTAAGTAGCGGTCAATCAGCAGTTCTATCTGCATTAGTTTACAATGCGTTGATTATTCCCGCTTTAATTCCCCTAGCATTAACCGGAGTTAAATTTCGACCATTGAGCGCCAATCAACTGTTGCAGCGAAACATTTTAATCTACGGATTGGGTGGAGCAGTTGCACCGTTTATTGCCATCAAAGTTATCGATGTTTTGATTACCGCCGTCGGGCTAGCATAGAGGTTCAGTCGCGAGCAGAATACGAGATTTAATGGATAGAAAGAAAAGCGACAGAATGAAGGTTAATCAAAAAATCCTTGCTGCAACTTCTCAAAAAAACTCAATTAGAAAAACAAGAGTAATTATGAAACGCAACGATTTGCTGAATGATGTTTTACCGAGAGATTTTCAAGAAACCATTGAGTTAGGACAAATGCTGTGGCAGCGCCACCCAATCCCGGTGCAGCTATTTCTAGTAATGTGCTTTAACTTGATAATTGCCCCCGCAGTTTATGCGGCTACAGATGAAGGTTTAACTAAAAAAGCTGCCTGGGGTTTAAGTCTTTTAGGTTTAGTAATCATCGGACTTGCAGTTTATTTGTTTGTCGTAATTTTTCAACCCGAAAGATTTTAGGTTTAGCGTGTAGGGCGCGCCGACTCGCAGAAACCAGGTTTTTTACCAAATCTGCCCGCTCAAACGAAAGATTTCGCGAAAAACCCGGTTTCTTACCCCCGCGTCTAAATCCTTCTTCCTTCTTTTTTGTTCCTTCGCGCCCTTCGCGCCTTCGCGGTTCATAAATCCTTCTTCCTTCTTCCTTCTTCCCTCTTCCTTCTTCCTTCTTCCTTCTTCCCTCTTCCTTCTTCCTTCCTTCATTAATAATTGAGGTAATTTATGAGAGAATTAATCAGAGCCATCCGAGTGACTTTAGTTTTGTGGGGAATCACCGCAATTATCTATCCCTTAATCCTGCTAGCGATCGGTCAACTTGCCTTCAACTCCCAAGCAAACGGCAGCTTAATTACCAAGCAAGGAATTGTTGTCGGTTCATCGTTAATCGGTCAACCATTCGCCTCAGAAAAGTATTTTTGGGGTCGCCCCAGCACCACAAACTACAGCAGCTTTGCAGCTACTGATTACGACCCTAGCAAAGCCGAAAATACCACTCAGAGAACAGGGGTTTCGGGAGCGAGCAACCTCGCTCCCAGCAACTCGGATTTGCTGAAACGAGGCAATGAAAAAGATGGTTTTCAAGGCGTGCAAGTGGAAGTAGCCCGCCTCAGCCAAGCTGGAATCAAACCGACTGCCGATTTAGTCTACACTTCTGGTTCCAGCCTCGACCCCCACATTAGTGTAGAATCAGCTAGGGCGCAAATTGAGCGGGTAGCCAAAGTGCGATCGCTCAATCTCAATCAAGTAGAAATGCTCGTAGCCAACAATACAGACGGCAGGTTTCTGGGGGTTTTCGGCGAACCTGGAGTTAACGTCCTCAAATTGAATTTGGCTCTCGACGGTTTACAATAGTCATTAGTCAGTGGTCATTAGTCATTGGTCAGTGGTCATTAGTCATTGGTCATTGGTCATTAGTCATTGGTCATTGGTCATTAGTCATTAGTTAGTTGTTATTTTTAGCAACTGCCAACTGCCAACTGCCAACTGCCAACTGCCAACTTCCAACTGTCAACTGTCAACTGTCAACTGTCAACTGTCAACTGTCAACTGAGTATTAAGCTATGATTCACTCTAGCGAACTCCCAAACAATCCAGACGCTGTTTACGTCCAACCAAATCACACTTACGATCGCACCCGCCGCCGGGGAAAGCACAAAATCTTTATTGGGATGGCCCCCGGTGTCGGCAAAACCTTCCGAATGCTAGAAGAAGGACATACACTCAAATCTCAAGGCATTGATGTTGCTGTCGGACTATTAGAAACCCACGGGCGGAAAGAGACGGCAGCTAAAGCTGAAGGACTGGAAATAGTGCCGCGAAAACAAATGCTGCGCGGCGAAAAAACGATGACCGAAATGGATACAGAGGCGGTGATAGCACGCCGCCCTCAACTAGCATTAGTAGACGAACTGGCTCATACAAATGTCCCAGGTTCTCTGCGAGAAAAGCGATATCAAGATGTCGAAGAAATTCTTAATGCTGGAATTGATGTTTTCTCTACCCTCAACATTCAGCACATAGAAAGTCTCAACGATTTAGTAGCACGAATTACCGGAGTTGTAGTCCGAGAGCGAGTACCCGATCGCATTTTGGAAAAAGCTGACGAAATAGTAGTGGTTGATGTCACTCCCGAAACTCTCGAAGAAAGGTTGCTAGAAGGCAAGATTTATGCTCCAGAAAAAATAGAACAATCATTAAAAAACTTTTTTCAGCGCCGTCATTTAATTGCATTGCGAGAACTAGCATTGCGAGAAGTTGCAGACAGTGTTGAAGACGACGCAGCAACTTTAAAAGGTCAAGTTTGCAACATTCACGAACGAGTTTTAGTCTGCGTTTCGACTTATCCTAATTCCTTGCAATTGCTGCGGCGAGGCGCGAGGCTTGCTAACTATATGAATGCCCCGTTTTATGCTGTGTTTGTCGATGATCCAGACCGATTTTTAACAAAATCAGAAAGCTTGCACGTTGAAACTTGTCAGAAACTTTGTAAAGAATTTAACGGGAATTTTTTGCGAGTAAACGGCACTAAGATAGCAAAAGCGATTTCGGATGTAGCTAAACAGTATCGAATTACTCAAATTGTGATCGGGGAAAGCCAGCAATCCCGCTGGAATTTGCTGCTGCGTGGCTCCTTGACTCAACAGTTAGTGCGATCGCTCAAACACGTAGATTTGCACATCATCGCTACCGATAAAAGTGGGGTTCCTAATTAGTCAGTTGACAGTTGACAGTTGACAGAAGAGCCCGCCCGCGGAGTCGAGGGGTTGACAGCTTGCGCTGAGCGACTTGCCCGCCCGCGAAGTCGAGGGGAGTCGAAGAGTTGACAGTTGGCAGTTGACAGTTAGCAGTTAACAGTTGACAGCTAACAGTTGACAGCTAACAGCTAACAGTTAACAGTTAACAGTTAACAGTTAACAGTTAACAGTTAACAGCTAACAGTTGACAGCTAACAGTTGACAGGTTGCTATGGATATCTTCTTCCTTCTACTTAACAACTGCAACTTTCGGAAGATAGCAGACTCTAGCTGACGGCGGATGTGCCAGAAGCTTTTATCTGTCACGATCGCACTTGTCACGCCTGATTAAAAGTGCGATCGCTATGGTAGATCATTACATTCTTAACTTGCTAGTAATTGGCATCCTCCTGCTCACAGTCACCTTGGGCTCGGGATGGATTTCGCGATTACCTGTATCTTATGCCTTAATTTATCTAATTGTCGGTATCGCATTGGGGCCCTACGGCGTCAAGCTGATTGAATTGCGGCCCGAAGCTCAAGTTCTCGAAAAACTCACAGAATTTGTAGTTCTTGTTTCCCTGTTCAGTTGTGGCTTAAAAATGAATCGCCCGCTACAACTTTGGGCGTGGAATTCCACCGCGCGACTGCTTGGTTTTTTAATGCCGATTTCGATTTTTGCTGTTGCTGCGATCGCTCATTGGTTTGTCAAATTAGATTGGGGCCCTGCGATTTTACTGGGAGCAATTCTGGCGCCCACCGATCCAGTTTTAGCCTCAGAAGTTCAGATAGCTGATATAGAAGATCGCGATGAATTGCGCTTTGGCTTAACCTCGGAAGGGGGATTAAACGATGCTTTAGCTTTTCCCTTTGTTTATTTTGGCATTTATGCGCTCAAAGATAACAACTGGCCGAACTGGTTTTCGCAGTGGGCCGCAATTGACTTGCTTTGGGCCGGGGCCGCAGGTATCGTCATGGGCATTTTAGTAGCTAAAGCAGTGACTTGGATCGATTTAAGACTCCAACGCTACACACCGGCCGACGAATTAATGGAAGATTTTATCGCTCTCAGCACAATTCTACTCACCTATTCCCTCACAGAAGTAGTCAACGGCTACGGATTTCTCGCTGTTTTTGTAGCAGGAATTGTAGTGCAGCGCAGTTACCATGACCCAGAAAAACCGCTTTCCCAACTGCACTTTACCGAGCGCATAGAAAAGTTAATGGAAGTAGCAACAATTTTAATATTGGGTTCCATTTTACGCCTAGAAGCTCTGGTAGCACATAGCAGCTACGCCCTGTTAATAGCTGGATTATTAATCTTTTTCATCCGGCCTGTGGGAGCTTGGCTCAGTACGATAGGTGGTCGCTTGCATCCCGCCAGCCGCTTGCTGTGCGGTTGGTTCGGGATTCGTGGCGTCGGTTCAATTTATTATCTTACCTATGCTTTTGGTCACGGATTGAAAGGCGAACTCGGCGAAAAGATTGCCTGGATAACCTTTACAACCATCGTCATTTCTGTGATTGTCCACGGCATTAGCGCCACCCCATTAATGAACTGGTACGATCGCCGAATTAAACCAAAAGTCCCAGATTTAATTTAATTCACAGAACTCACCCACAAGGTCATACAAACAGGTTCGTAGTGAGGACTTCAGTCCGCTCTTTCATAAGGACTAAAGTCCTCACTACGAACGTTGTGGATCGACCGTATTTTAGCCAACAATATACAAGTCCGAACTAACTAACTAATCTTCTCTGTATTCTCGGAGAAACTAGGCGCAGCATCATTGCTGCAACGAGTAACACTGTCAAAGGTAAATATACGATCGCCGATTTGACAATCTTAGTACCAAATTCAAAGGTAAAAGCCAGCCAAAAATAGTGCATTCCAGCATTGTGCAATATTTTCCAGGCCCGTTGACCTATCCATGCTGCCGATCGCTCAAAAGATGTTACAGCCATCGCAAACAAGAAGACATAGCCCAAGATCCCCAGAGGGTCAAACCCAGGCGACGCGCCAGAAGTTGCAAACCACAAGCCGATCCAGGCGATCGCGTGATAGGTATGCGACACCGCCATCGATAGCCCGAAATAGCGGCGATTTTTTAACAGCCACAGTGTAAAAGTATTTGGCCACAACCTGCGAACTGATGAAGCAACAAAAGCACCGAGAAATAAGACACACGAAGTACGAGCAGTTGCTCGAATCGCCAACCGCATCCCTAGTTCATCAACACCATAAACTAGCCAAATCCCAGCCAACATCACGCCAATTATCAGCGCAAAAAAACCAACAATGCTCCATCCTTCACAAGCAAATTTAGAACCTTTCATCTGATGAATCCTGACAATAAATTCTCATATCCTGCCCATCTAACCTCACGAAAAAATAGGTTCGTAGTGAGGACTTCAGTCCTTCTTCCCGAGGACTAAAGCCCTCACTACGAACCTCACGAAAAAATAGGTTCGTAGTGAGGACTTCAGTCCTTCTTCCCGAGGACTAAAGTCCTTACTACGAACCTTTTGAATGCGGGTAATTGACAGGACACGAGCTCAGTACGTACTAAATTTAGCGATCGCCCGTGGCCACCGTCTTGCCCAATCTCCTCAAAAATGTCCTAATCTTCCCAACCTTCAATCAGAGAGGGAGAGTTGTGAATTGTTGTCGCTGCCTTGATTTATCGTCATGGTTTGCGATCGCGTTATGATGTTTCACCTTCTAAATTGAGCTGTTGAAGCCAACTTCGCAGGATATTGATTACTACAGGAGCAAAGGATTCCAGTTGACCATTTTGGGGTTGTTCCAGGTCTTTAATCAACAGTTCCAGCAGTTCTGTGTCGTCCTCTAGCCCTTGGTTGGGATCGCCATAATATTTCCACAATAAAGCATTGGATAATTGTTTGCGTTTTTCAATCAAGGCGCGGTTATTTTTTTCGTTGTCTCCCAAGTTTAATACTTGAATCGTTGTGGTTGCCCGATCGCTCAATCCTTCTACCCTACCGCTAATTTTGAATCGAAGTTCTGTTTCACATTCCGCCATCAATGGCGTGAGAGGTAATGGTTGGGATTTATGGGCCTTGCCACATCGATCATAGGTGTTACAACTAGCAACAATATTTGTAAAATCAAGGGAACGTTTGGGATTCAGATGTTGAGCTTCTAGATGCTCGTTATGGCAAGCGTCAATGCCTTCTATTTGCTGGCAACAATAAGCACAAAGATCGAACTGTTATTGTAGGGTATAGTCTCGAATCTCTCGACGAATATCTGCGTCTAAATCGGTGTATTGCCCCTGTGAGTTTTTCCGTTTCCAGGCTGTAAAACTAGGTGGTTCAGTCTTTTTACTAATGTTTCGCATGACGCAATTCTTGTTTCCGAAGTAATAGTTTGGCTTTCATCAGTTCTAGATGGTTGGCAGGTAGTTCAGCCGTCAATTCTGCTAGTAAGTGTTGAGCCTGAGGCAGGTTTGATTCTTGGATCGCATCGAGCAAATCATTGAGTCTGCTGTCAATTTCTTGGTTGCGGATGCTAGTATTCATGACATCTAATAAGACGGTATTGACATCTTGCCCGTATTGGGATGGCAGTTCTTGCAATTCACCATCAGTTAAGCTGTAAACCAAAACATTCTGACAGTCACTAATTACCAAGGGCGAATGAGTTGTAAGCACAAATTGACAATTTGGAAAAGTTTCGACTAGGCGATCGCACAAGCTGCGTTGCCAAGAGGGATGCAAGTGCAGATCCACTTCATCAATCAAGACGATGCCATCACCCGTGAGGGGATTATCTAGAGCGGGATTGAGCATGGCTAAACGGCGGGCAATATCACCGACGAGAGCCATGAGGGATTTTTCGCCTTGCGAAAGTTGGGCTACATTCAAAGTTTCACCATTTTTGTCGATCGCCATATGGAGACGAGGTTTACGGCGGACTCTGAGACGATCCATGTGGGGCATAAAATGATGAATAGCGGCGCGAACAGCGGTTAATTGTCGATCTTTGGCTGAGGCTTGTAATTCTTTTAATTGTTGCCATACATTTTGATTTGTTCCCAATCGTGTTCTCAATTCACTAAACATATCTTCAGAAATTCCCGATTCATTTTCGGCATCTTCCCGTTCCCGAAACCACTCGAAAAAGCGACGAAAGTCTACACCATGACTCAGGGCATTGTCGTAACCATTTAGTTGCAAGAATGTATGCTTAGTCCTAATTTTTAGCGGAATATCGATGACGCTGCGCTCGACAGGATAAAACGCAATCAGAGGTAGGCTAGTGTTGTCATCGTAGGTAAGAACATCGCGATAGCGATTTGCTAGTCGGGTGCAGTTATTGAGGTTACTGGCGTATGGGGATTTACGCCCTGTGCGGTTTTTTGCGACAGTCCAATGAAAGCGATTCTCACTTTCATTTTGATGAGCTGATGCCCCAAAGGAGTCATAGATTTCTATTTCTATAGCAGCAGCATTCGCGGCGTTGAGGATGACATCTTCGCGAATCAGGCTGCCGTTGCCTTTTTCTGTACGTAAACGGGCAATAAACCAACTGAGGGAAGTAGCTAATGCTTCTAGTATCGATGTTTTGCCAGTGCCGTTGTTACCGACAAAGACGGTGACGTTACTACGATTTTGCTCGGTGGGGGCTATGGGAATTTCTTCGGTTCCAAATGGCCCGATATTATTTAAAGTAACCCGTTTGATTTCCATATCGGTAAACTTCAATCCTCTAGGGTATGTATTTGAAGCTGAATCTGCTCAAAATTTTGCCTCATCTATGGGAGTACCTGCCAAATCATTTCTATAAGCCTTGGGCGTAGTTTTCACCTGTTGGCGAAACACTCTAGTAAAATGACTCTGACTTTGAAAGCCGACTGCGAGACAGATTTCCACAAGAGTCAACTCCCGCCGCCCTAGCAACTGCTTTGCTCTGTCGATACGACATTTTATCACATACTGATGGGGTGTAACACCTGTAGATTGCTTGAACAAAGTAGCAAAATAATGCGGACTAATCTGCACAGCACTGCTCATATTTTCCAAACTCAAATTACCATCTAAATTTTGCTCGATATAATTGAATACTTGCTGGAGCTGATACTTCGACAATCCGCCCGTGTAGTTTTTAATCTGAGGAGTAAAAGAACAGTAGCGCCTCAGCAAATGCACAGCAAGGGCTGTCCCCATTGACTCTGCATACAGGCGACTGTCTGCACCTCCGGCTGCTAATTCTTGCTTCAAAGCCAGCCCCATATGCTGAATTAACGGATCGCACAGGTGCAACTGCGGCACTAACTCAATTTTATCTGCATCCACAGAGTCAAAAGCAGCACGAGCAAGCATTGCAGGCGCGAGAAACAGCTCAATTAATGGAACTTCGCGATCGACAAATGTTCTCGGAAAAGTTTCAGTAGCAGGAATAATCGCAATATCGCCCCTAGCATAATCTACCTCTTGCCAACTGCCATTAAACATAAAACTCGCGCGAAAATCATTTTCAGCGATGATGATAAAGTGATGTTCTAAATCAGTTTCCGGCATTTCGTCAGCAGGTTCTAGCTCATAAATGAGATTCAAACCATCCCATCCCGATTCAAAGCTAGAAAGGAGGTGCAAATGCGGTGCGGGTTGATTATCAGACACGGCGAGTCTCGACTGCGATCGACAAAAACAGTTTGTAGTGAGGACTTTAGTCCGCATATCTAGAGGACTAAAGCCCGAACGATTGAACTAATCTAAACGGTTTGTAGTGAGGACTTTAGTCCGCATCCAAGAGAGGACTAAAGCCCGAAAGATCGAACTAATCTGATGGCGCTGCGATGGGTTTCACCCCAACTAATAAAGCAAGTTCCCGCCACTTCCAATAACAATCTACCTCACCAAAACCAATGTCTCTAAACCAACGCAATTGTGTCTCCACATCCAGCAATTTATTAGACGGATCTTCGGACTCTTTGCTAATACCCAGCGCCACTCGAAACTTCTCATGTAAAGCCTCTGTTGGGGACGCTACGTGCTCCAAATTGCAAAAAATGCCTCGGGGTTCCAAAAGCTCGAAAATCTCGGCGTAAAGCGAACGTTTGCGATCGTCCTCAACGTGATGGATAGCAAAACTCGAAACCACTGCATCAAACTTGCCCAAATCCGGCAGAGGTGCGTCAAAATTGTGCTCGATTACCGTGACAGTTTTGTCGTCAGCAAAGCGAATGCGGGCTTTTTCCAGCATTGTCGGCGAAAAGTCGATCGCCACACACTCAACATTCGGGCGATCGCACTTAAGCAAACCCAACAACCGTCCATCACCCGTGCCCACATCCAGAATCCGGCGCACAGTTTGCGGTACTTCCTCCAACAAAACCGCCTCACCCTCAGTGCGGTGAGGAATACCATCAGCCTTCGCCAGATACCACAAAGCGTGTTCCGCTGAACTCCAAAGATTGACTTGACTCATAACAGTTGATAGTTGATAGTTGACAGTTGACAGTTGACAGTGGACAGATGAGGGCGAGGTTTTTCAGACGGGGATTTAAACCGATCGATAAACACAATCCGCCCGCACCTGAAGGTGGCTAATAACCATTGATGTTTAGTAAATATCACCATTTTTATGCGTAAAAATCCAGCTATTGCCGTCAGCTTTAGCAATTAAATCGTCATCTGGATAATTCGCTGAATCATCAGGAGTGCGATCGCCAATTTCCAGATAAACAACATCAGCATTCGATCGATTCACCAAATGATGCCCATCAGCATCACCCGCCCGAAAACCAGCCACCATACCAGATTCCAGCACTTCGTCACCGGCATTAGAAATCAAAGTAACCCTCCCTTCTAGAACATAGACTAACTCATCTTGACGAGAGTGCCAATGTCTCAGAGCAGAACAACTTCCCGGCGCCAGCCGCACCAAATTTACCCCAAAATTCTGCAAACCCGCAGCATTACCCAAGCGTTTTTTAACCCTTCCCGCCACCGCAGATTTAAATTGTTCGGGATAATTCGATCCCGTACTGTTCGGCACATTTTCAGGATTGATAATCATCAAATACTCCTTTCATTAGTTGTGGCATAGTCTCTTTTATTGCTTCACATTATTTTCGCAGTTAGTTATTCCAAAGGTTCTAAAGTAGTAGGATTTTCCCGAATCGGCTTAATAAAACGGCTGTTAGCCCGCACAAAACAATTACCCTTATCTGTGGAAATCGGCAACCAAGGTTTACCCTGAGAATCAGCAATCATAATTTGATTGGCATTATTTCCAGTCACCGCTTGCAAGCGTTTTCCCCGGCGAAAAGTCGTCACCACAGGCCACTGAGAAACATTGTGTTTATTCCTTTCAAACAACTCATCCGGTGCATCAAGGGCATCCACAGAAACGGATTGAAATCTCTCAGCCATCCGACAGTTCAACCTAGAATCCGAGTCAACAACCACCCAATTCACTTGTCTGTTCCCCCGCTGTCTCACTGGCCCAGGATAATCACCTTGCGGATTAGCAACAGGTAAAGCTAACGCTACATTAGCCCCCAATCCTAAAATCCAAGCAACTGCCAGAGAAATAATTCTAATTTCTGCTTTCATAAAAAAAACTCGGTAAGTGGGAAACGAGCGTGGCTTGAGCCTCGGAGAGGGAAACGACACGGGTGGTTTTAACCACCGTGAATCTTTCCATTACCGCCTTGGGATTGCTTGGCTCTCGTGTACTTTTGTAATGTACTCTCAATGGGACAATTACCATTTCAAGCTTCACAATCCGCGATCGCATAATGGTTGCCTTTGTTGGGCCTCCCTTGCGGGTAATGTTCGCTTGTCGGTCAATGTTATAAGGGCTTGTTAGGCTAGGAGCACTGTCTCAGTGACTTTAAGACTGTTTAACTACTGGCGATAGAGCGGAAAACTAGCGTCGCATTCTCCGGTATCGTGACCCGAATAACGTAGACCTCGAAAGTCTTAGGCTGGTCAGAATAGCTTACTCGATTACTCTTGCAAGCTCAGTGTCTTTAGACCTGAGTTCCTGACGGCTACAAAACATAGTTTAATTTCAGCTAACCACAATTATTGTATACCCGCTGCCAGTTCCCCGCTACTCTGGCATCTCACCAGCCACAGCCCGGGCAAATCATTAAAGAATGTGTTATAAATATTGAGATTCATTAAGAAATATTGCTCAAATGCTCCTTTCCCCCTCTGGCGCCAGCAAACTCAAAGAATCTTTAAAAGAAAAAGTATTCTTCGGGAATGAGCCAACCCCGGAACTCATAGCCATCTTACTGATTTACTTCGTCCAAGGCATTCTCGGACTAGCCCGCTTAGCCGTCAGCTTCTTCCTGAAAGACGAACTCGGCATGAGTCCCGCCGAAGTCTCAGCAATGCTGGGCGTCGTCGCCCTACCTTGGATTATCAAGCCCCTATTTGGCTTCATGTCCGATGGCTTGCCCATATTCGGCTATCGGAGACGGCCTTACATCGTCCTCTCCGGGCTGTTAGGAACCGCAGCATGGGTGAGCCTCGCAACAATTGTACACACACCGTTAGCCGCTACAGGGGCGATCGCCCTTAGTTCCCTATCCCTCGCAGTCAGCGACGTAATCGCCGACTCCCTAGTGGTAGAGAGAGCGAGAAAAGAAACCGTTACCGATGCCGGTTCCCTGCAATCATTATCTTGGGGTGCATCTGCGATCGGCGGACTAATCACCGCCTACCTCAGTGGTTCCCTGCTGCAACACTTCAGCACCCACACCATCTTTTTGATCACCGCATCTTTTCCGCTCATTGTATCAGCAACAGCCTGGTTAATTACCGAAGAGAAAATCTACAAAAAAACTGACTTTGCCACAGTCAAAGACCAAGTAAAAAAACTGCGGGAAGCTGTTACCCAAAAAACCATCTGGCTGCCCACCGCCTTTCTATTCCTGTGGCAAGCCACCCCAAGCTCAGACTCCGCCTTCTTCTTTTTCACCACCAACGAATTAGGCTTTCAACCAGAATTTCTCGGTCGAGTGCGCCTTGTCACCAGCATAGCCGCGCTAGTAGGAATCTGGCTGTTTCAACGCTACCTCAAAGCAATTCCATTTCGAGTAATTTTTGGTTGGTCAACAGTCATTGCCACAGCTTTAGGCATGACAACGTTACTATTAGTAACTCATGCCAACCGAGCATTAGGAATTGACGACCAGTGGTTCAGCATTGGAGACAGCCTCATCCTAACAGTAATCGGACAAATTGCCTATATGCCGGTGCTGGTACTCTCCGCACGGTTGTGTCCCCCCGGCGTCGAAGCAACACTATTTGCAGTATTGATGTCAGTCAGCAATTTAGCAGGACTTATTTCCTACGAAGGCGGTGCAATTTTAACTCACTGGCTGGGAATTACCGATCGCAATTTCGACTACCTCTGGCTGCTAGTAGTCATCACCAACCTCTCCACACTTCTACCCCTCCCCTTCTTAAATTGGCTACCCGCTGACAGTGCAGAAAGTGGCGATCCAAACTACCAACAATCTCTCCCAGTATTAGAACCAGAACTCGGCTGTGCCAAACCGGGCGGACAGCATTTCATGCCCGAATACTTTCCCGACTTAGTACCGACATCAATTCCCGAAAGCCGCAGAGTTGATAGTTGACAGTTGGCAGTTAGCAGTTGATAGTTTTCAATTGTTAGTTGTCATCAGCTATAAGGAATAAAGAAGAACAAAAAAATCCCCCTCTTCCCATCTTCTCCTCTCTCTGCGCTCTCTGCGCCCTCTGCGGTTAAACAAAAAAAGCTTATTCCACCCATGCAAAAACTACAAATTCCCCAACCTCAAACAACAGCCGAAAAACCATCATACGATCGCAAAGACTGGCAGCGCGGCTACGAATCCCAACCCAACGAATCCGACTACTGGATTGACGACATAGAAGGCGAAATCCCCGCAGGCTTGCAAGGCACATTCTTTCGCAACGGGCCCGGATTATTGGATGTCAACGGTTCACGCATTCATCACCCCTTTGACGGCGACGGGATGGTTTGTGCGATCGTAATTTCCGACAAACGCGCCCACTTCCGCAACCGATTCGTGCGTACCGAAGGCTACCTCGCCGAACAAAAAGCCGGAAAAATCCTGCATCGAGGCGTATTCGGCACACAGAAACCCGGCGGCTGGTTAGCCAACATCTTCGATGTCAAAATCAAAAACATCGCCAACACCAACATCATTTATTGGGGCGACAAACTGCTAGCACTCTGGGAAGCAGCACAGCCCTACAGACTCGACCCCCGCACCCTAGAAACCATCGGATTAGACACCCTAGACGGCATCTTAGAACCCGGTGAAGCCTTCGCCGCCCACCCGAGAATTGAAAAAGGCAAAAATGGAGCCGGAGACAGACTAATCAACTTTTCCGTCAAGCCCGGTTTGTCGAGTACAATCACCATTTACGAATTCGACGAAAGCGGCAAACTGTTACAAAAACACGCCCATGCAATCCCGGGTTTTGCCTTTTTGCACGACATGGTAATTACCCCGAATTACTGCATATTCTTCCAAAATCCCGTCAGCTTCAATCCCCTACTTTTCCTCTTAGGATTTCGGAGTGCAGCCCAGTGCATTCAATTTTCACCAAACAAGCCCACCCAAGCAATTTTAATTCCCCGCAACGGCACTGACGAAGTAAAAGTATTAGAAACGGAACCTTGTTTTGTCTTTCACCACTGCAACGCATGGGAAGAAGACGGTCAAGTTTTTGTTGATTCAGTTTGCTACGAATCATTTCCAACTGTAGAACATGATGGCGATTTTCTGGAAATTGATTTTGACACCATTCCAGCAGGCGAATTGTGGCGGTTTAAGCTAAATCTGCAAGATAAAACTGTGCAGCATCAAGTTGTTGAGACTCGGTGTTGCGAGTTTCCGACTTTGCATCCGAATAATGTCGGACAATCTTACCGATATCTTTATATCGGCGCTGCCGATTCTGCCACCGGGAATGCTCCTTTGCAAGCTATTCTTAAAATAGATTTCCTAACGGATGAGAGGCAACTTTGGAGTGTCGCGCCGCGCGGGTTTGCGGGGGAACCAGTGTTTGTTCCTCGCCCCGATGCTGTTGCTGAAGATGACGGTTGGCTGTTGGTTTTGATGTATGATGCAGCTAATCATCGATCGACCTTAGCGATTCTAGATGCCAGCGATATCACCAAAGGCCCCCTAGCGCACCTGCATTTAAAACAGCACATTCCCTACGGTTTGCACGGCAGTTTTACACCAAACGTACTGCTTCCTGTCGGTTCGTAAAAAAGGTTCGTAGTGAGGACTTTAGTCCGCATCCATGACGCTTGACTAAAGTCCTAATTACGAACAGGCTTGTAGTGAGGACTTTAGTCCTGTGATTTATGCGGACTAAAGTCCTAATTACGAACAGGTTTGTAGTGAGGACTTTAGTCCTGTGATTTATGCGGACTAAAGTCCTCACTACGAACCTGGACTTTAGTCCTGTGATTTATGCGGACTAAAGTCCTAATTACGAACAGGTTTGTAGTGAGGACTTTAGTCCTGTGATTTATGCGGACTAAAGTCCTCACTACGAACCTGCTTGGTTAATGGTGGGCTGTGGGAATGCTAAGAACAATTGAAATTCAAATTATCAAACACTCATAATTAATGCAAACTGTCAACAAAATAAATCTCAAAAAAATACTTATTTCAATTTGCAGCGTCACCGTAGTTTTTGCAATTATACTATCTATTTACTCTCACAATGCGAATGCTCAAGAACCCTACAATGCTTCTCCCGATACTACTGTAGCCCCCAAAGGCTTGGTTGAGGTCAAAATGACGGTTATTGGGGTAGACCCGGTTAAAAATGAATTTGAAACTCGCTTGCGGTTCGATCTCAAAGGTATTTATAAAAAAGGGCCAACTTATCCGGCTCAAGATTTGTTAATGACAGTTAACGGTGCTAATGTCGAGGATTCGGAAATTATCTTTAAAGAAGGCAAGCCGATGATTGTCCCGGCATTAAAGTTTAACTTAGTCAAGGGCAAAATCAACAATTATCCATTTGACACGCACATTGCTAAAGTAGCTATTTCGATCGATCCGCTGGCTTCTATTGGCAAAAAGTTTGCTCCATTTGAGCTAAATCCCGTGCCACTGGAATTTAAGTTTAATGCCGATGTTCCCGGCTTCGACATCAGTTACAAGCCGATGGAAGAGAATTCGTCTATCTTTATTTATATCGATGTTTCTGCAACCCGGTCACTCCCGGTGAAATTCTTTGCAATAGTGATTATTGTCATCATGTGGGTGCTGTCAAGTATGGCGCTGTTGCTAGCATTAAAAGTGATGAAATCGGGGAAGTTGCCGGAAGTTGGAATGCTGAGTTGGACGGGTGTGATGCTGTTTGCTTTTCCAGCCATTCGCAATTCTCAACCGGGAGTTCCGCCAGTGGGAACTGCGAGTGATTTCCTTTCGTTTTTTTGGACGGAAATTATTGTAGTAGTAGCGTTAGTAATTATCGGTAGCTGTTGGTTGAAGCGTTATCATCCGCCCATTGATAAGTAACATTGTTTGTAGTGCGGACTTCAGTCCGCTTTCATGCAGCGGACTGAAGTCCGCACTACAAACTGTCAATTTTTTACCTGTAAATTCTCAATATCCTTAGCGGGTACGCCCAAACCGCGCAAGATAGTAAAAGCAATGATTCGATATCCCGACGGATTCGGGTGAACTCCATCGGCGGCCAACAAATTTAGAGTTTTTCCCGCGTGTTTTTGATAGGTGCCGATTACTTCCCGAAAGGGTGCATTTAAATCGATAAATAAACACTGATTTTGCTTGGCAATTTCTCGCATCGCAGCAACATATTCTTGCAACCTGAGATTTTCTGGGCCGTCGAGAATCTCGCGGATGGGAGTAGGAGAAAGCAGCACAACTCGAATTCTTGCGGCTTTGGCTGCTAGCACCATTTGAGTTATTTTGTCTATATATTCTGCTAGCGGTACTCCCGCAGCTAAGTTGCCTTGGGGATGAAATTGAAGGTTTTGGAAGTCGAAGAAAGCGTGCCAAACGTCGTTGACTCCGGCGTTAATTGTGATTAAATCTGGCTTTTTGTCGATCGCATCTTTCTGAAAACGCACCTGCATATCACTCGCCTTATTACCGGAGATGCCGGCGTTGAGGATCTCGATTTGGCGATCGGGATAAAGCGCATTCAGATAGCGTTGCAGCAGCCAAACGTAACCTCCGGGGTACTTTGCGGCTTCAGTGATGCTGTCGCCCACAGTCACAATTCTGCGCTTCCCTGCGAGCAGGTTTTGGATTTCGGGCGGCGGCGAGGCTTCGGATACGGGTTCTTTAAACATGGGACTTAAGGAGTGAGGAATGTTGAAGGCGATTACAGCAGCAATTACAGCGAGGACAAGTCTGATTAAAACTTGCTGTTTCGGGGATTTGGGACGGGGCGATTTCACATTTGGAGACATGACGCAGTTTTTATGAATTTGCAAGATATACTAGGTTGTAAGGTAGATATTATGACAGAACAAGGATTAAGCCGTTTGATTCAGGATCGGGTTTTGGCGGAGGCGAAATATTTAGTCAATTTTAGTCAAAAGGAGCTTACATGATGACTTTGCAAGAAATTATCGCTCAAGTCGAAAGTTTATCAATAGAAGATCAGGATCAGTTGTTTGAGTTAATCCGCAAGCGACGGATTGAAAATCGGCGGGATGAAATTTTGGCGAATGCTCAGGAAGTGATGGAAGCTTTTAAGAAGGGGACAGCAAAGAGAGGAAGCGTTGATGATTTGATTGCAGATTTACTAGGAGATGATGATGGAAGTTGTCTGGAGTAGTGGATTTAATCGGTCTTTTAGGAAGATCGCAAAGAAAAATCCACAATTAAAGGATCAAATTGCTAAGGTGTTAAGGCTATTGGCAGATGATCCATTTACGCCATCTTTGAAGTCTCACAAGTTAGGAGGGGAGTTAGCCGGATTATGGTCTTGTTCTGTTACATATGATTGCAGAATAATTTTTAATTTCTCTGAAGATGAGGAATTGTTAGAAATGGTGATTCTATTGGTTGATGTTGGAAGCCATGATGAGGTTTATTAATATGTAGCTGCGCCTTGACCCTATGCCCTACGGCTCCAAGCCCCTTGATTTCGATTACCATAGAAACAGGACTTACGCATTTTAAAGTAATTCTTTTTTAGCCCATGAGTTCCGATCTAGTTCCCCTGATTCCGAAAGTATCGATCGCCCGCCGCGCCGGTGCCTTCTGCATCGACGGCATTGCCGTTTGGATACCCAGTTTGATTCTCGCCACAAATCCGATCGCCCAAACCATCCTTTTTATCCTACTGTGGATGATCCTGCGGGTACCCGCCGTCAGGAAAAACCAAGGTCAAAGTCTCGGGCGCTGGGCCTTGGACATGAAAATTGCCGATACCAGGTTCCAACGGATTCCTGGAGTGCAAGAACTCTGCAAGCGTGAGGCATTGCTGGGCTTTTGCGCCGCCCTAGCCTTCGCAGGTGTAGGTGGCCTCACATCAAGCAACGCGGGCGTCTTGCTGCTGATGTTACCACTGGCGATCGACTGTAGCGTTGCTTTCACCGATACCGCCCGGTTTCCCCAAGCTTTTCACGATCGACTCGGCGAGACGATCGTCATCGGAGCCCGGCGCGGCTACTCCCTCGACATCAAAGTTAGAAGATTGCTTGACCAAGTGCAGACAAATGTGAGACGATAATAAATTGTGTTTAAATTAGTCGAAATTTATTTAGAATTATGGCTAAAGGCGTCCGCATCATAATTACCCTAGAGTGTACTGAGTGCCGAACAAACGCGAGCAAACGCTCGAAAGGCGTGTCTCGGTACACCACGACCAAGAACCGTCGCAACACGACGGCGCGGCTAGAACTCAAAAAGTTCTGCCCCCATTGCAACAAGCACACTGCTCACAAAGAGATCAAGTAGGGAATGGGTAATGAGTAATGGCAATGGTGTCAACTTAAGGTCAAACCCTTATTCCGGCAGGGGTTTAAACCCCTGCCTCATAGCGAAAGTCCTCTAAAGAGGACTAAATAACTCATTAGTCCTCTTTAGAGGACTTTCGCTATTAGCCAGGGACTTGAGTCCCTGGCGGTCTATCGGGCTTAAGTTGATACCAATGGAGAATGGAAAATAGAGAATAAGTAGTGTTTAAAGATGAATGACCAATAGTTTCTACTATCGCAGTCATTCAAGAATCTTTCAAGAACTACCAATTACCAATTACCAATTACCGATTACCGATTACCGATTACCAATTACCAATTACCGATTACCGATTACCAATTACCAAAGAACCATGACTTACTTTCGCCGGCGCGTTTCGCCAATCAAACCAGGAGACCCGATCGACTATAAAGATGTCGATTTGCTCAAAAAATACGTCACAGAACGTGGTAAAATCTTGCCCCGCCGGATTACAGGTTTGACCGCAAAACAACAGCGCGACCTAACCCGTAGCATCAAAAGAGCAAGAATCGTAGCTTTGATGCCCTTCGTAAACCAAGAAGGCTAACTAGATTTTGGATTTTAGATTTTAGATTTTAGATTTTGGACAAAAATAAGACTTACGCGAAAACAACGTCTTTTAGTCGTAAGCGATGGTAGCTAATAGCTGGCAATATTTGATATTGAGTCGCTAGTGCGTAAGTCTTAATCAAAATCTCAAGAGTTAAAAATTAAAGCACAAAAAGCACAACTTTTTAGATGTTAGTTTTGACAATTGATTTAAAAAATGTAAACATCCAAAATCTAAAATCGGAAGCAAAGAAACTCGATAAAGTGACAACTGTTAAAATCCAAAATCTCAAACAAAAAGCTGGCAAGTGGAGAAGGGAACGTTAGTAGAATTTAGAGTGCACGGCGACCGCCGTCTGGCCGTTGCCGATCGCCCCGATGGCAAGAAAAACTGGGTCGTGGTAGACGAAAACGGTCAAGCGCACAGCATACCGCCCAAACAAATCAGCTACGAAGCAGTCGGAGAAACTTACAAACCCTCCGACATTTCCAAATTTCTTAAAGAAGTAGAAGCTTACTCAGATCCGTCAAGTCTAGAAGTAGCTTGGGAACTCCTAGTGGACGACGGAGAAAATACAGATCCAGAAGGCCTCGCCGTTTTGCTATTTTCCGATCGCACTCCGGCGCAATGTTATGCAGCTTATTGTTTGCTATCGGGAGATAAACTGTATTTCAAACAAAAGGGCGATCGCTACGAACCGCGATCGACCGCCCAAGTAGCAGAAATCAAACACCAGCAAGAAGTAGAACAGCAGCGACACCAAGAGTCTCAAGGATTTTGGGATCGAGTCAAACAGCGACTAGCTGGAGAAAATAATGTAGATTGGCTTCCTAGCGATCGAACTCGCCTTGATGCCCTAGAACGCTTTGCTACCCTCGGAGAAGAAGCAACTCATCGCACCCCGGCTTTAGAAACTTTAGCCAGCTTACAACGTCCCGAAAACCCCGAAGCAGCATTTGGGCTCCTAGTCGATCTCGGCCTGTGGAGTCCCCACGAAAACCTGTTTTTGCGACGCAGCCAAATTCCTCTACAACTATCGGCAAAGGTATTAGAAGTGGCGCAAAGCTGCTTAGAAGAACCCTTAACCGAATCGGACACAGATCGTCTCGATTTAACTCACCTCAAGGTTTACACGATCGACGACGAGAGCACCACGGAAATCGACGACGGACTCAGCTTAGAATTCCTCGACAACGGCCAGCAGCGCCTGTGGATACACATAGCCGATCCCACCCGCTTGCTTTCCCCCGGAGACGAACTCGACCTCGAAGCCAGAAAGCGCACCACTACAGTTTATCTGCCCACGGGCATGATTCCGATGTTTCCCCCAGCTTTGGCAACTGGGCCGATGAGTTTAATTCAAGGTAAAGAGTGCAGCGCTCTCAGCTTTAGCGTCACCTTAGATGAAGTTGGCGCAGTCGAAGATTACAACATCTATATCAGCAAGATCAGACCTACCTATCGCTTAACCTACGATGATGTAGATGAAATGCTGGAGTTGGGAATTGAAGCAGAACCGGAAATAAGCGCGATCGCCACTTTAGCGAAACTGCGTCAAAAATGGCGGGAAACCCAAGGCGCAATCAGCATTTTCATGCCCGAATCCGTCATCAAAGTCAACGGCGATGACATCAAAATTCACGTCATAGACGACTCCACAGCCAGACTGTTAGTAGCTGAAATGATGATTTTAGCTGGCGAAGTCGCAGCCCGCTACGGTCAAACCCACAGCCTACCAATTCCCTACCGCTATCAGCCACAGCCGGAACTCCCCCCAGAAGAAGAACTCCTAGCCGTACCCGCAGGCCCAGCCCGCGCCTGCGCCGTGCGCCGCTGTATGCCGCGCAGCGAGATGGGTTTGACCCCCGGACGCCATGCAGGCTTGGGTTTGGAATCCTACACCCAAGTTACGTCTCCCATCCGCCGCTATACCGACTTGCTGACTCACTTCCAAATTAAAGCCCATCTGCGCGATGAGCCCCTGCCTTTTTCGGCCCAAGAAATACAGGATATTGTGATGTGTCTCGGTACCGCAGTTAGAGAAGCTTCTAGTGTGGAACGCCAAACAAACCGTTATTGGGGATTGGAATATTTGCGGCGCAATCCCGATGAGGTTTGGGAAGCTTTGATGCTGCGCTGGTTGAGGGAAGATAGTAATCTGGCCTTGATTTTGTTGGAAGAGTTGGGTTTGGAGTTGGCGATGCGATTTGGTCGATCGGTCGAAATTGGCGATCGGCTAGAAGTCAAAGTCACACACTGCGATCCGCGATCGGACGTGATTAACTTCCAAGAAGTCATTCTCGAAGCTGCACAATAGGATTTTAGATTTTGGATTTTGGATCGCCAAAATCTTAGTAACAGGAGTTATGCGCTTGTGGGTAGAAACGAATAAGCTTAAGTTACCAATCTCATTGAAGTGGGTTTTGTTTCTCTTTGTAGTGCGGACTTCAGTCCGCTTTCAGGCTGCGGACTGAAGTCCGCACTACCAAAGGTTTGTAGTGCGGACTTCAGTCCGCTTTCAGGCTGCGGACTGAAGTCCGCACTACGAACGGTTTGTAGTGCGGACTTTAGTCCGCTTTCAGGCTGCGGACTAAAGTCCGCACTACGAACGAATCTGATTGCGGTCAATCGATCGGACATGATATGAACTAAAATCTAAAATTTAAAATCGCCAAATGCCCAATTCTATTAACCAAGTTCAGCCGCCGCTGGAATTCATACCGCCAGCCTACAATCCCCTAATCGTGCAAGGTTGTCAGCAAATACTTCCTTGGTGGCTGCGATTTAAGACGAATATTAGCGATATTCAAGCCGAAAATGTCGATACCCTCGCCGAACTATTCCACCAATTTCAAAATCAGAAAGTTCGCTTCTTATTAGCTTTCCGCCACCCCAACTCCGAAGATCCCTACTGTTTGGGACAACTAATTTGGAAACTCGTTCCCCAAGCGGCCCGGGCTAAGGGGATTCCCCTTCAATTTCCGGTACATTCCCACTTTATCTACGATCGCGGAATTCCCCTGTGGGCCGGTTCTGGCGTCGGTTGGCTGTATTCTCGCCTCGGCGGTACTCCGATTGTACGCGGCAAGATCGATCGCGCTGGATTGCGATCGGCCCGCGATTTATTCGCCAACAGCCAATTCCCCATCGCCGCCGCCCCAGAAGGCGCCACCAACGGTCACAATGAAATAGTCAGCCCCCTGGAACCGGGAATCGCTCAAATGGGCTTCTGGTGCGTCGAAGACTTGCTAAAAGCCGGACGCACTGATGAAAAAGTGTTAATTGTGCCGATCGGCATTCAATATCGCTATGTCAATCCGCCTTGGCTACCCCTAGAAAAGCTTTTAACTCAATTAGAAATAGATTGCGGGCTCCCAGCATTAGAACCCACAGAGATCACCAATTTAGAAACCCAGAATTCCGCTACCAAAAACCACAACAACAAATTCCAATATCTGCGCCTGATTCGCCTTGGCAGCCATTTGCTAGCTGTTATGGAAGCATTTTATACCCGTTTTTATCATAGAGGTTTACAGCCCGCATCATCTGCTGTAACCTCATTATCACTTCCAGAACCAACTGCAAATGATGGGGGCAACGAGCAGATAATTCCTCGACTTACAGCACTGTTAGACGTGGCTTTGCAAGTAGCAGAAGAATATTTTAACTTAAAGCCAAAAGGCAGTTTAATCGACCGCTGCCGCCGTCTGGAACAAGCAGGCTGGGACTATATTTATCGAGAAGATATCAAAGATATTGCAGCACTTTGTCCCTTAGAACGAGGATTAGCCGATCGCCTCGCTGAAGAAGCAAGTCTGCGAATGTGGCACATGAGACTTGTCGAAAGTTTCGTCTCCGTCACCGGCAGGTACGTCCAAGAAAAGCTGACAGCCGAACGTTTGGCAGAAACAACTTTACTGCTGTGGGACGTACTGACTCGCATCAAAGGCGGAAATCCTTTCGGCCGCCCTTCTTTGGGGAAACAGCAGGTACAAATGACCGTGGGCGAACCAATCTCAGTGGGCGATCGCTGGCAGGGATATCAAACCAGCCGCAGATTAGCCGTTGCCGAACTCACTCAAGACTTGCAATCAGCTTTAGAAGGAATGATTAAATCTTAATTAGTCACATCGCGCAGCCGGAAGAGGTTCGAGGGAAGCAGAGAGAAAAAGCAAGAGAGAAGCAGGAAAGAAGAAGTAGAAATCGAAAAGCAGGAATAAGGAAGATATTTTGCCTTTCCGTTCCCGCTCCGTTTTTGATGGATCGCGAAGCAAACACGTTGTTATAAATTGGGGGAAGAGGTATAATAAACCCCTAATATCAAGTGCCGAACGTTCGCTGATAATAAAGTTATTCCCTCTCGCCCCTGGAGGAGTTTGAGGACAAAAGTCCTAACTGCCAGATTAATTACAAGGGTTTAACTAAACTCTATCTAACAAAATACTCTCCATAATCAAGCAAAAAAAATAACCGATGAATAACAAACCTATCGATTTATCTAGTAACTCAATTAAGATAAAACTGCTAAATCATTTAGCGCAAGAATTGCTCACCCCGCTCACTTCGGTGATCGGCATGGCAAGCGTTTTGAACCAAGAAATTTACGGCCCCTTAACCAGCAAGCAAAAAGAATATATCGACGTAATCCAAGACAGCAGCCGTTCTTTGCGATCGCTAGTTGAAGAAATTTTGGAACTTGCAGAATTAGATGATTCAAGTTTCACCTTGAAGCGAACCGCAGTCGATATAGAAAGTTTGTGCCAGCAAGTTGTGACAATCCTGTTGCCGGCAGCAAGCAAGCGAGAGCAAGAAATTAACTTGTCCATGGGGCCCGGGCCGCGCATCTGGTTGGCCGATAAGGATAAAGTTCAGCAAATGCTCCACCACTTAATTTTTAGCATTATTCAATCGGCTGGGGCAGGCAGCGTGATTCGCATCCACGTTTCTCGGAAAGAAGAGGGTATCAACATCGGAGTTTGGGTTTTTCATCCTTGGTTGGGAGAAAGTTTGCCCCATGCTAAACTCTACTCCGACTACTTGCTAAAGGTGGGATCGGCTAGCGGTGGGCGATCGAATTCCGAAGCCTGCTTCCTCGAACTCGAACCGCAACTGGCGACACAGACACAGAGATCCCAGCGGTTAACGCTGGAGTTTTCTGAGTTGGCGGCGTTGGTGGCCGAGAATGCCGCGGATACCGCACCGGTGTTAGCTGGCTACGGGGACAGGGAACGCTTGGGGTTGCTGCTTTGCTGCCAGTTGGTGGAAATTCAAGGCGGCCAACTCTCGATTCAGGGCACTGGGGACTCTGGATATCGCTACGTGCTCTGGCTACCCTGCACCAATGCTACGGAGTTGTTGGAAGGGTAAAAATAGTTGATAGTTGACAGTTGACAGTTGACAGTTGGCAGTTGGCAGTTGGCAGTTGGCAGTTGGCAGTTGGCAGTTGACAGTTGACAGTTGGCAGTTGGCAGTTGACTGTTGGCAGTTGACTGTTGACTGTTGACTCCGAAAGTAGTTGACAGTTGACTCCGAAAGTAGTAATAAATTACCGATTACCGATTACTGATTACCGATTACCAATTCCCGGTTATTAACTACAAATCTCAAATAGAAATGAATTCAGTTTGGCAACAGTTAACTCTGGCAAATTTGTCGCTCTCTCAGTGGCAAAATGCTAGTTATTTATTGAATTGGGCGATCGGCAATGCGCGCAGTTGGCGGCAGAGTAGCTGGCTGATGCAGTGGGCTGAACCCCTGGGTTTTGCTTTGCTGGCCTTGACTTTTGGTATGGGCCCGTTTGTGAACAATGCCCTGGTGGGGGTGTTGATGACGGCTGGCGCTGCATTTTGGGTGCTGCTGACTGTTTCTGACGATCGCGCGATCGCCCTGACACCCATTCACTTACTGGTACTTTTGTACTGGGGCATTGCTACCGTCGCCACGGCGATGTCGCCGGTGAAAGCCGCCGCTTTTACCGGTTGGAGCAAGCTAACGCTGTATTTGCTGTTTTTTGCCCTGATGGCGCGGATTTTGCGAGATCCCCGCTGGCGCTCCTGGTTAATAGCCGTATATTTAAATGTCGCTCTAGTTGTCAGTTTCTACGGCGTGCGGCAGTGGATTGATAAAGTGCCACCATTAGCTACTTGGAACGATCCGACTTCTAGTCAAGCCGATCTCACGCGAGTTTACAGTTTTTTGGGCAATCCCAACTTGCTGGGTTCCTATTTGCTTCCGGCCATTGCCTTGAGCGCTGCTGCACTTTTTGTGTGGCAAGGATGGGGAACTAAATTTTTAGCACTGACGATGTTGGTGGTGAATTGCGCGTGTTTGCGCTACACCGACAGCCGGGGTGCTTGGATCGGTTTTGTGGCTCTGCTTGTGGTGTTTTTAGTGCTGCTTTGGTACTGGTACAGCCCTTTGATGCCTAAGTTCTGGCGGACTTTGGCCCTGCCGCTAGGGTTAGGAGGTTTGGCGGGAGCGTTAATTTTGGGAGTGCTTTTGGTGCCAGCCTTGCGCGATCGAGTTTCGAGTATGTTTGTCGGCCGCGGCGACAGCAGCAACAATTTTCGGATTACTGTTTGGACGGCGGTGATTGACATGATTCGCGATCGGCCAATTATCGGCATTGGCCCGGGAAACACGGCTTTTAATAAAGTTTATCCGCTTTACATGAAACCGAAATTTACTGCTTTGAGCGCTTATTCCGTGCTGCTAGAAATTGCTGTAGAAACTGGTTTTATCGGTTTAATGTGTTTTCTGTGGCTGCTGACAGTCACCGTCAATCAAGGTTTAGTGCAGATAAAAAGTTTGCGGGATTCACAATTTAACACCTCTAATTTAGAGGAAAAATCCCCAAATCTCAAATCCCAAATCCGAAATCTCAAATCGAATCAAGCGTTTTGGCTGATTGGGGCGATCGCAACTTTAGCCGGAATGATGGCTCACGGTTTTTTCGATACCGTTTGGTACCGGCCGGAAGTTAATATGCTTTGGTGGTTGATGGTGGCGATTATTGCTAGTTTTTACAACAACTCCCAGCAGCAGCAAGATTCACCTTTGACAGAGGGCGAGTAGATAATAGAAGTATCGGCGGGGTTTTTTCCCCGCTTGTCGGCGCGAGGCGTGAAAGATGCTTTCATTCAGTTGAAAGAAGATCCCCCAGCTTCGGCGAAGTTCAGCTACCGCGCAGTAGTTGGGATGAGGGCTACCTCTGGCTAAAAGGCACAGGATTGAAACACTGAATAATTTAGTTTTCTTTCCCCCTAGAAGGAGCCTACGGTGTACACACAACTTTAAAAACTAACGTCAGAGCCTTTCGATCCCCCTAAATCCCCCTTAAAAAGGGGGACTTTGAGAGATTTTTGTCCGGTTCCCCCCTTTTTAAGGGGGGCTAGGGGGGATCTCAGGACTTGTGTGTACACAGTAGCTAGAAGGAGCAGGCTTTAAACCCATTCTTCTTGGTAAATGGTTGTACAGCAATCGCCACAGCGGTGAGGACATAAATAACCTCATGAATAGAGCCTATAGCCCATAGCAGAAACCATTTGATTTCCTTGACGAAGCAACTGTCCCAGGTCCACTCTTCGACTTCGCTCAGCGCGCAAGCTGTCAACTGTCCACTGCTATACGTGGTGGCTGTAGGAACGAGTTCAAAAAAAAATGCAACTTGAGACAAGCTGCAAACCAAAATCGTCATCAGTCATTTCCAATTCTTTAATGCTTTAATCTCAAATCTCAAATGGTATAAGGTGCGCCCCGCGCACCTACATAACACTACTACATACTACATACCTGTTGGTGTCAAGTGCTGATGGCGCACTGTACAAAATTATTTCAAAATAATTCTTATTCTTCGCTGTCGGTAGGCGTGACGAATCTCGGGCACGCATAATCTCTACCTCTATCGGTACACCGCCGCCACGTTGACTGATTCGAGTTGAAGGGCGTTTCCACTGATTCATTGACTGTGGGTTTAACATCCACAGAAGTTGGCACCGCTTGTGAGGCTTGACTGAGCTCCAGTACCGTTATGATTGCCAGTATGGTTGATGAAAGCAAAAGTGTGCGTTTCATTTATTTGTTTTTTCCTCTTTTAATCGTTGACGTGCCATTCCTATCCATATATCCTCATCGAATTCTTGGGAATCCGCATACTTTAGACAACTTTTCCACTGCGGCAGCGCTTCCTTAGTCTTTTTCATCCCTTCCAGGACTTGCGCTTTTAAGCAGTAAGTTCCGGCTGTTTCACTATCAAGCTTAATCGCTGCATCCAAATGTTGCAATGCTTCGGAATATCTAGCTTGTTTTAGCCGAGCCCATCCCAAGTTTTTGAGTAAAGAATATTTTACTCGATCGTCCTCCGCGAATTTCAAACCTTGCCACAGCAAGTGAACGGCGGCAGCATAGTTTTTTTTCTCTACTATATATAATCTAGCTAAATTGCTGTAGGCAGCAGGCAGACCGAGTTTGGCAGCTTGCAGGTATTTTGCTTTAGCGCATTCAAAATCTTGCACTTCTTCGCAAAGCCAGCCCAAATTGTAAAGAGCCGTGCGACTTTTTGGGTCTACAGACAGGGCTAGCTCGTATGCTTGTTGAGTATCAGCTAATCGATTGGCTTTGTAGTTTTCAAACCCCTTATTGTTAAAAAATGATGCGAGTTCCGGCAACCCAAGTTGCCAACCGCCAATGCCTACGGTTAGCATCAGCAGGAAGGCTGCCCACTTAGAGTTTTGATGCTTTTTTCCCGGCTGTTTCATGATATTGAAAAGGTTAGCTAATGGTGTCGTTTTTAGCATATTTAAACTTGAGAGTTGGGCGATCTTTGGTGGACAATATTTAATTGCCAGCCTCACGGCATCATCATCTGAGGAAATGACTCATACTTGAGCCGATTTCCTCTGATCTCTAGTTTGCAACTCCACAGCCGAATGCTTGTGTAATGCTGCCACTACCTATATGTATTCGAGCATAGGTCGATTCTTCATCCGTTTTCACAAGCCATCCGGATATTTTCAGGAAGATTGAAGCGGGAAGCGGGAAGAAGGCAGGACTGTTACGAAAACAAGTAATAATACTTAGTCTGGGGCAGGCGATCGACAATATGTGACTGTATCAGTTGTAGGGTGCGTCGCCATCAAAAATCCCCAAACAAATATCAACAGTCTTACAGCGACGCACCTGACCAACTCTCGGCCTCCTAAACAAACCAAACTATTATTTTATAGCCAATATTTTATAACTGGTATAATATCTAAAATCGATTGCGGTGAAATAACTCTAATTAACTTTATACTGAAGACATCCGTCCTCAAAATCATAAATGGGGATATCGAACAATTTTATGATGGCTAATTGACCAGAATAAATCTAAAATAATACCAATTTTAAAAAGTATTGCTACAATCCTCAATCCGATCCAAATTATCTTTCATTCGCGCCTGTCCCGCACCGGACACAGCATTGCCGTTTCCCTACAGATAATCGCCTCTGATTTATACCATTTCTCTCAAGTCTTGCTACAACATAATGTTGGTGCGGATTGAAACTAAGGATTGTTTACAGGGGCCTTTGAAGAACCCAGGTGCGTCGCCATGAGATTGTCGATTTTTATTGAGGTATTTTTAATGGCGACGCACCCTACAGCTTCGTGCGGCTCGACAAGCTATCCGGATATTTTCAAGAAGATTGAAGTGGGACAGTTGGCAGTTGGCAGTTGGCAGTTGACCAATGACCAATGACCAATGACCAATGAGCAATGACCAATGACCAATGACCACCCTTCGGCTTCGCGAGCGGGCGAGATGACCAATGACCAATGACCAATGACCAATAACTAAAATTGCTTCATCGCGCGTTCCATATCGCGCTTGTCTTCGCGTTTTTTCAAATCTTCGCGCTTGTCGTGCAGTTTTTTGCCTTTCCCCAAACCGATATCAAGTTTTACCCAACCACCTTTCAAATACATTTTTAACGGCACTAAAGTTAAGCCTTTTTCTTCCACTTTGCCGATTAATTTGCGAATTTCTTGCTTGTGCATCAGCAATTTGCGGGTGCGGCGAGGCTCGTGATTAAAATAGTTGCTAGCACTTCTCCAGGGCGAGATATGAACGTTGAGCAGCCATATTTCGCCATTCTTCACCAAAGCGTATCCGTCCCGCAAATTGGCTTTTCCTTCCCGAATTGATTTGACTTCGGTTCCCTTTAGCTCAATCCCAACCTGATATGTATCTATAATTTCATACAGATGGCGCGCTTGTCGGTTGTCGCTAAGAATTTTGTATCCTGTAGTTTTTTCGCTCATTTTTACCTCCGATAAAATTATTATAAGGCTAACATTTATGTATAGAAAATAGCAGCTTGACAAAACTTAATTTACAGGTCTAGGCATTCCCAATTTTGCTGAGCTAAGATTTCATCAATGTGAATGTCAAGCGATATCATGCAGCGCACCAATGTTCCAAATTCGGGAATTTCAGATTCTGTTAGTCCCACTCAGGGGGTTAATTTGGTTTGGCTGGCTCCTTTTTTGCTAGCGCTTGCTTGGTTTTGGGCCAATATCTCTGCTGTTAAGTGGCTGTTATCGTCGTTTGTTGAGATACCGACACTGTACAAGATAGCAATTGGTTTTCTGATTGTAGCATTAGTAGTGCGATCGCTCAATTCGGGCGATCGGCCGCGGGCATTTTCGACAAACTTCGTTTTGAGGCGCAATCCGCTGCTGTTAATGTTGGGTGCAGGCGTTTTGTCGATCGCCGCAGGGTGCACAATTAATATCCCGCAAGTTAGCGTAATGCTATTTATCCTCGGAACTTACGGGCTGTGCGGCTTCTTTGCGGAACCGAATTTTTGGCAAAAAAACTTGCCAATTGCCGGCTTGGTGGGTTGTCTTTTATCCTTCAGCAATCAGTTTAATAGCGGCCTGGGCTTACCAGCGCGAGTGATGACTGCTCATCTAGTAGAACAGTTGCTCTCAATCCTGCACGTGGGAGCTATTTCTTCTTACGATATCCTGATTTTGGAAAACGGCATTGCTCACGTTGATGTACCTTGCAGCGGCATTAAAACCCTGTTAGTCGGGACGCTATTTTTGCTATTCGCTACTTGGTTAGAAAGCCGAAAATTGAGTTTTAAATGGCTGGCAGTATGTGCTGCTAACTTGTTAATGTTGTTGTCTGCTAACGCTTTGCGGGTTGTCGTGTTAGTGCTGGTTGCCCAAGTTTGGCAACAGCCAACCTATGCAGAAATCCTCCACGTACCTCTGGGAATTGTCGGTTTAGTCTGCGCTTGTTTTTTGAGTTGGTTGATGCTGCAACAAGTTCCCAAATTTCGGATAACACAACAAATTGATTTTGACTCGCAACGAGATCCTGAAATACTGAAAAATCAGCCTCAGGCAAAAGCCGGAGTAATTGCGACGGTGGCTGTTCTTGCAGTGATTTCTCAATTGTATCATGTAGAAAGTACAAAAATAGCGATCGCCCCCCTGACACTTTCCAAACAAATCGTATCCGAATCAATTCCCCTAAATCCCAGCGAACAAAGATTTTTTGGCAATTACCCAGACACAAAAGCCGAAAAAAAGAGATTTGTGTCAGGTAACTTGCGCGGTTCCATGCTCGCAGTCGCCAGCACATCTTGGCAGACTTATCACGCACCCGAGTTATGCTTTGTAACCAGTGGCATCTCCGTCAATCGGATAGAACAAAAACAGCTAACTCCTGCCGTAACCGCTCGCTGGCTGTCTCTGAAGGACAACCAACTATCCGCTACATACTGGCTGCAATCTTCGCAGCAAACAACCGATAACTTCTTATCGCGCATCGGCAGCGACATCACCCATCGCAATCAGACTTGGGTGCTAGTTTCCATTCTTTTTGACAGTTCCGTAAATCCTGAAAATCCCGATGTAGAAGAGTTTACTGCTAACGTACATAATGCTGTTAAACAAAGCTTAAAAGGAGGAAAACATGAAAGCCAAGCAGGTATTTGATGCAATTTTTAAAATCATTTTTTGGGTGTGGAACCTGACATTTTTGTCAATAGTCTATCTCGGGATTTTGCCCTACCTGGCAATCCCGTTAATCCAAGCCACAATAGATGGAATAATTCCCCTAGAATTTTCCTTAACCCTAACAGCACTGATAGCAGTACCGACAGTATTTACCATAGTTGGGGCAAAGCGTTTTCAAAAGCAACCGCTACAGCTAATGCGGTTATTTTACGGAGTAGAAGCACCGTTATTTTTACTCTGCTTAATCAGGCTGTTCATGCTGCGAGAACTGAATCCAGCCAGCTCGCTAATTATCGCAACAATCGCTTTGTGCATCGCAGCATTTTTTGTAGAGATGCTGTACGGATATCTGGGAAAAAAAGAAAACGTTCAAGATATTTCAACCTCTCAAGATGATGGCAACAGAAAGCCCCGCTCGATTGGATTCATGGGAAACCAGCGAAGTGCGTGGATACAGTTAGCATTGCACAGCTTAATGTTGTTAGTGGGAACTTGGGCAGCAACATTGCTGATGTTTTACGCTCTACCTGTCGCACTTGTGATAATAGTTGGATTTTTTAGTTTTACCTGGGTGACACCACTTATAGAGTCTCTAAAGTACAGTTCATTTGCGATAATTTGGTGGGTGCCATTATCCTTGATTCTGTTTGGTCTTACTTCGAGCTTATTCGTCCTAATGCCTTCGCTTTACGGATTTCTCTACATCCAATCTGGACGAAAAATATTAAACAGTTTCGCTTCCCAATACGGGAAAAATCAAGCAATCATAGGCAGCTTGGGAGTTATGGCGGCTTGGCTGGCGATTTTCGCAGCTTTGCTACAGCAGCCCCAAATTCAAGCGATGAAAATGCTGGCGACTCCCGCAGCCAATGAGACTGCCCGTCAAACTTTATTAGCCAAGTCTGATATGATTCGATCGGGCTTAGTTAACGCTTATTTATCTCCGTACCGCTATCTCAGCACTGTGGGAGAAAACAATCACATTTATCAGATATACAAAAATACTTTCAGTTTGTCTGACGCAGCGGCTCGCAATGTGCAGAACAGCTACAATTTTATAATGTCGCCGTTTTTGTATCAAGGCTCAACTTCCGATGTCAAAAAAGCCGAAAAACTTTACGGCGAATTCTTCGATACCGAAATCCAAAAAGGTGACGCAGCAGCAGTCAAGTACGCGGTACAGTCAACATCTAACCGCGAAGAAGCCAAAGCTGGTTTGCTGAATGTCAATCAGGAAAAAGTATGGCTAGAATCGCAAGAAGTGACAGTCACAGAAAAGGGCGATTGGGCTGACGTTCAACTCTACGAAGTTTACAAAAATCAAACGCCCAACTTGCAAGAAGTATTTTACTACTTTTCCCTGCCGGAAAGTGCCACAGTTACAGGAGTTTGGTTGGGTGATACTGGCAATTTGAACAAGCGTTTTGCATTTACTGTGTCGCCCAGAGGTGCCGCACAGCAAGTTTATAACCAGCAGGTGAGAGAAAATGTAGATCCGGCTTTGCTTGAACAAATTGGCCCGAAACAATACCGCTTGCGAGCTTTTCCAATTCCAGCTAAACGAGAGTTTTCGCGCACGCAAACTAACGCGCCAACGGAAATGAATATGTGGCTGACTTACAAAGTTATGCGACAGCCGCAGGGTTGGGCTATGCCTGTTTTGGCTGAAAAACGCAATATTTTTTGGAATCAAAATACTCGCCGAGTCATAGGCGGAAAGGAGATTAAATACAGCCCGAAAGAGGCTAAAGAAATTTGGCTGCCGGAATTTGTGCCATCAGCTTCGCAGCAGCAACCAATACCGCGTTTAGCGAATTTGCCCGGGGAAAATACAATTTCGGCTAAGCCACTGGTTGATGCAAATTACTCGCTACCCCAGGGCAAAAAGTTTGCAGTGATTCTCGATACTTCCCGCAGCATGGCGGGGGAAAATAAGGAGGTTAAGGAGACTTTTGAATGGTTGAAAGCGAATAGTTTAAAAGCAAATTCGGTTGATTTGTATGTGGCGAGTGCTGCGGGGATGCCGCCGAAGTTGGTGGAAGATTTGCGGAGTTTTGATGTGGGAAAGTTGACGTTTTATGGTACGCTCCAACTTAAGAATATTCTGCAACAGTTTGCACAGTTGCGCGGTGATAAGACTTACGATACTGTATTCTTGGTGAGCGATCGCCACAGTTACGAGTTAGCGGACGATCGCAAAACCACCGTTTCTATAGCCTCGCCCCTATGGACAGTGCATTTGGGAGGTTTGCCCCCCGGTTATGACGACGCAACTTTAAAGCTGATTCAAGATAGTGGCGGCGGAGTTTCTACGGATATCAAAGAGGCGATGCAGCGAGTGGCGACGACAACAGCATCGGGTAAGTCTGTAATCAGTGTTGTTGATGGTTATGTTTGGAGTTACAGCAAAACGCCGAAGGCGACGACAGCGGTTGCAAAAATTACAGATGGTGATAATGAAGGTTTTAAACCGATAGCTGCGCGGCAGTTGATAACTGCACTTAGCAAGCAGAAAACTGCTAATCAGTTGACTCAGTTGGATGCGATGCACTCGTTGGCTAAAACCTTTAAAGTGGTGACGCCCTATTCTTCGATGATTGTGTTGGTTAATGACGCGCAAAGGGCACAGCTAAAGGCGGCGGAAGCTAAGAGCGATCGATTTGAAAGAAAGGTAGAATCGGGTAAGGAGGAGTTGACGAAACCTAGCAATCCTTTGAATGTTTCTGGGGTGCCTGAGCCGGAAGAATGGCTGCTTTTGATTTTTGGGGCGATCGGGCTTTTGGGGGTTTTCATCCGTCAGCAGCGGGCGAAAATTGTAGGTTGAAAGTGAGAAGTGCGATGGTTGTTGAAATCCTACAAATTTCAACAACCATCGCACTCTTAGAAGTTTGTAGTGAGGACTTCAGTCCGCATCCATTTTAGGAAATCAGGACTAAAGTTTTTACTAAAAACCATTTACAAGTTTGTAGTGAGGACTTCAATCCGCATCCATTTTAGGAAATTAGGACTAAAGTCCTTACTACAAACCACTTATAAGTTTGTAGTGAGGACTTCAGTCCTCCTTAATGATTTTGACAAATCAGGACTAAAGTCCTTACTACGAACCAATTTCTACAAAAACGATCTCGCCCTCAATCTTCACCGGATAAGACTCTAGCGAATCACTGGGTGCATTCAAACATTTACCCGTATCTAATTTGTACCGATATTTGTGAAAAGGACAGGTAATAATGCCGTCACTTACCCTACCCATATCGATCGGATATTCCAAATGAGTGCAAGCATTGCGGTAACAAGTGACATTCGCACCTTGGCGATTCAAAATTAGTGAAGTTTCCTCAACTTTTACCTTCAAAATATCCGATTCGGGAATCTGATTTAGCGCTGTTATTTCTACCCACATATGATTTTTAGGCTTAAATAAATTATGACGGATTGATTGGCGATTCTGAAGTGCTATAGCAATCCTAAATGATTTGTACATATTTGTAGGGGTAGTGCCCCCGTGCCTACCCCCAGCGTCAACTAAAGAGGGCAACCACGGGGGGTTGCCCCTACAAGAATTACACTGATGAACGGACTGGATAATGATTTAGGATTGCTATATTATACTGATAATTTGTCACTCAAAATTCAAAGTCATGGCAAAATTACCAAACCAGACTATTAGCACTATTTTCATATTGCAACAGCGGTTAGTCGCACTTCTGGATATAGCAACAACAGCAGAATATTCCCTCTTACAGCAATTTGGAGAAACAGAGGAAACAATGCCTGAGTTAGAAGCAATTGATCATGTGAAAGAACGTCTGAGAATTCCCTACAACCGTTTGCACAGAATCTTGCAACAGGTGGCAGAATCTCAACCAGCAGCAACAGCCGATGTGCTAGACTTTTTGTATAGGACGATAGACCAGGGAGAGGCAATCGCCGATGCCTCAGAAGCCAGTATTCAAGAAATTAAAAGGAGTTGGAACCTGCCATGACTCAACAGCCGAGAATACCAGATTTAGAGACAAGACAGCAAAATGTTGCTAGGATGCGAGAATCTTGTCGCCTGCTTGATGTTTGGACGCTAAAATTAGATGAAGTCCTCGCAATGTTAGAAGCTGATAACCGCCGTCAGCGACAGGAACGTTTAGAGGGCAAATATCGGCGAGTGCAAGAAAAAGTAGCGGAATAAGCGCGATCAATAAAGAGGACAAATAAGATTAACAATCCTCTTTCCCGATCGACAAACTGTCCAATGTCTCCTACGGATGAATCTGGCTCAAAATCACCCGCAATCTGTCATAATCATCTTTCAACAAAACACTTAAATTTCTCCCGGCTTCTACCAACCAAGATCGATCGCGCATTCGCAACTGATAAATCTCCCGAATCGTCGCCGCCGCCAGTGCATCCACAGGCGCATTTGTCACTCCCAGCAGCGTCCTCAAAAAATCCAACTGTACCGTAAAATCAATCACCTCATCCGGTTCGCAGCGATAAACTGCTTGGTGAATTTGTGGCGGGCGTGGCGGCAAATACTGATAAATTGTACCCCTAGATGGGCCGTGGCCGTTGAACCTTTCCGGTGGCTTCTCAAACCCCACAATCGCCACTCTAAACTCGGTTTTGAGCATCGCAAAAATCTGCGGTTGTTCTTCCCGCAACTCTTCCAGCGACAAACCCAAGGCGCGAGCTCTGTGCACAGAGTCGATCGGGCTAGTGGTAGCATGGTAAACCACGCCGTAGATTTGATTTTTTGATTCTTCATCTTCCGCCTTCACCCAACTCCCAAAAGGCGGCATCACCGGAAAACTCAAGTCATCCGGTTCTAAACATTGAGCCAAAAACTCCGTAGTTGCTGTCTCGATGACTTCGGCAATGCGATCGGGATGGCGCTCTTTTGTTGTAAATTGGGGTAAAGGTAAACGCATAATTTTAGTTAGTCATTTGTCATTTGTTTTGTGTTGTTTTCAATGCTATTGACTCAGTTGCCTTGTCTTGGTCTTTTTACCAATTATAAATTATCAATTACATCATTTACGGTCAATTCTGCATAATAAAAACGGTTTGATCGTTCGGACTTTAGTCCGCATTCATCAAGGACTAAAGTCCTCACAATAAAAACGGTTTGATCGTTCGGACTTTAGTCCGCATTCATCAAGGACTAAAGTCCGAACGATCAAACCAATCTTATTGTCAACTGACTATTTCGCGCGGCCAGCCGTAGCATCCACTAGATCCAACTGCGACAGGCGGAAAGTAATCAGCTTGTCCCAATTGCCACCTTCAAACAGTACCGCGACTTTGCCATCGGTAACTCGCTGGACAAGTCCTTGAAAGCCGTAGTAAATCTCGCCCTTATCTTTAACTCGAACTGCCGAACCAGGAAAAATCATAATTGTTTGAATGTTGTGTTTGCTGTTGATAGTTTAACGCTAGAACAGGCAAGATGCCTGTTCCACACACACAGGCAAGATGCCTGTTCCACACACACAGGCAAGATGCCTGTTCCACACACACAGGCAAGATGCCTGTTCCACACCCACTCACACACACACAGGCAAGATGCCTGTTCCACACTCACTCACGGACTTCCACGTGGAGGTAGAGGTAGCTGTCAACAGTCAACAGTCAACAGTCAACAGTCAACAGTCAACTCAAGCTAGGGCTGCTACAGAAACCTTACCAGCAATCCGACCCGCGATCGCCCGCAACTCCCTCGCCGAAGCAGAATCCGGTTGACCCACGACAATCGGCACGCCCGAATCGCCACCTTCCCGCAACGGAATTTCCAGCGGAATGCGGCCTAACAGCGGCACTCCCAACTCAGCCGCCGTTCTTTCCCCGCCCCCGGAACCGAAAATATCGTACTGCTTGTCAGGCATATCCGGCGGCACAAAATAGCTCATGTTTTCCACAATTCCCAATACCGAGACTCCCAACTGCTGGAACATCTTTAAACCCTTGCGGGAGTCCAACAAAGCCACCGTCTGCGGCGTCGTCACAATCACCACACCGGCCATCGGTACCGCTTGCGCCATTGTCAACTGCGCGTCTCCCGTACCCGGAGGCATATCGACAATCAGATAGTCTAAATCGCCCCAATTCGCCTGGTAGAGGAACTGTCGGATGATTCCGTTCAACATTGGGCCGCGCCAAATTACAGGCTGGTCTTTGTCAATTAAAAACGCCATCGAGACTAATTTGACGCCGTAGTTGAAAGCGGGTTCGAGGGTTTCTCCGCTTTTTCCGTCCCTCACCATCACTTTCGCATCCCCCAAACCCAACATATTTGGGTCGTTGGGCCCATAGATATCGGCATCTAGCAAACCTACCTTCGCGCCAGTTTGCGCCAGGGCTACGGCCACGTTTACCGCTACCGTGCTTTTGCCGACGCCACCTTTGCCGCTGGAAATTGCGATAATATTTTTAACGCCTTCTATGCCTTGGCGATCGACCATTCCTTTCTGCTGCGGAGTCTCGGCTGTGACCTCTACGGTCACTTTTTCCACTCCTGGCAACTGTTTGACCGCTTTTTTGCAATCATCGACAATAAATTCTCGCAGCGGGCAAGCAGGCGTTGTCAGCACTAAAGTAAAACTGACGACACCGCCGTCAATTTTAATGTTACGAATCATGTTCAATTCCACCAAACTCTTTTGCAGTTCGGGGTCTTGCACAGGTCGCAGGATTTCTAAGACTGAACTAATATCGAGTGTATTGGGCATTGTGTTCTCCACCATAGCTCTGCAATTTGGTCAACGAATTATCGATCGCAAGTTTAAGTATATTTTTATTGCTATTTTTTAATGTAACTTCATAGCGATCATTTGCAGACCTGCGGTGGCATAATTATATGGCGACAGGATTTGGGAACTATCGTACATCTCAAACTCACATCCGATCGCTAAGAACTTCTACGACTGAAAGCAATTTGGTCACAATCCCCGAATTGATCCGTGGTCGCAATTCTTCAATCTAAAATCTAAAATCTAAAATCTAAAATCGGATGACAGTTTCTACAACACTTAAAACCGCGACTTCCCCGTTTTTGCCACCCGCTGACTCTAGAGCTAGAGTCAGCCAATTTATGAAAAGCCTACAAGACGAAATTTGTCAAGCCCTCGAACAGCTCGATGGCGGTGGCAAATTTAAAGAAGACTCTTGGGAACGCTCCGAAGGCGGGGGCGGACGTTCTCGCGTGATGCGCGAAGGTGATGTGTTTGAACAAGGTGGAGTCAATTTTTCCCAAGTTTGGGGCGAAAGTTTGCCGGCCTTGATTCTTGCTAAGCACCCAGAAGCTGCCGGTCACGATTTTTACGCCACTGGTACTTCGATGGTGCTACACCCCCGCAATCCGTACTTGCCTACGGTGCACCTGAATTACCGCTATTTTGAGGCTGGCCCGATTTGGTGGTTTGGTGGTGGAGTCGATTTGACTCCTTATTACCTGTTGGATGAGGATGCTGCTCATTTCCACAAAACTCTGAAATCAGCTTGCGACAAACACCACTCAGACTATTATCCGACATTTAAACTCTGGTGCGACGAATATTTCTACCTCCCGCACCGCCAAGAAACCCGCGGCATCGGCGGCCTGTTTTTTGACTACCAAAACGCTCAAGGCCCGATTTACCGCGACCAGAATGTCAAGGGGAAAGCTGCTGAGTACAGCAAGAATGCCGGCCACCCAGAACCCAGAAGCTGGGAGTCGCTGTTCGCCTTCGTACAGGACTGCGGCCGCGCATTTTTGCCGGCTTACACCCCAATTGTTGACAAACATCGATCGAAAGCATACGGTGATCGCGAGCGCGATTTTCAACTTTACCGCCGCGGCCGTTACGTTGAATTTAACTTAGTGTACGATCGGGGCACGACCTTTGGCTTACAGACCAACGGACGTACCGAATCGATTCTGATGTCCCTGCCACCTCTGGTACGCTGGGAATATTGTTTCGAGCCAGAACCCAACTCTCCAGAAGCCGAACTCTACTCAAAGTTCTTAAAACCGCAAGATTGGGCGAATTGGTTGCCTCAGCAGTCACCGACCTGAGTTAAACTACTGAGAAAGTAACCACCGCGATAAATAGTAATAAATTTGAGGGAAGGGTCAGTGATTCATATTGATCAAAAAACCCACACGCTATCTGACGGTACAACAGTTATCGTCTTAGCACCGACAGGACGGTTGGACATCACGACAGCTTGGCAATTCCGCCTCAAGTTGCAAGAGTGTATTTCCAAACTCAGCCGTCATGTCGTCGTGAATCTTGGTCAGGTAAACTTTATCGATAGTTCTGGCCTGACCTCGTTGGTAGCCGGTATGCGCGATGCGGATAAAGTTAAGGGCAGTTTCCGCATTTGCAATGTTCATCCAGAAGCCAAACTGGTGTTTGAAGTCACCATGATGGATTCTGTCTTTGAAATATTTGAAACGGAAGAAGAAGCTCTAGAGGGGGTGCCGCGCGCAAGTTGATGGCTCTTGCTGACATCGATTTCGGTGTAAGGACAATTTAAGTCAAACTTTCACCCGCCTCCGCAGGTTGAAGAAGACCGGGCGATTGAAATCGCGTCTACACAAACTTTCACCTGCCTCCGCAGGTTAAAGACCGGGCGGTGAAAATTACGTCATCGAAAAATTGGGCGGAGCGTAGCGGAGGGTTGAAACCTCCCCCCTTTTAGGGGGACTTTTAGTCTATAATTAAAAGTCTACCGCAGGGCTTGCGGGAGGCAATAGCCAAAGCCTGTGGAGCGAGCATAAGACCGGAAAACCCTTCGGGAGGTGGAGGCAGTTGCAATGAAACAGGAACCCAAATAGCGATGTTTGGGAATCGCCGCACTTTTAGGGCGGTGAGAATGTCAACTTCTTCTTTAGTCCGCGGAGGCGGACTTTGTTTTTGTAGGCGCGGTTTCAACCGCCGTCCGATCTTTGTTTGTCTAGAGGCGGTTTCAACCCCCGTCCGATCTGCTCCCAAGCGTATTGGCCAATATCTCAGAAGCAAAATCCTGACGCTTGATAAATCTAAAAGGGCCCATTAAAGCTCCCCAGATAGCCTTGCCTGTCGTGGGGCTTATTCCTTTGTCGTAGCTGAGAAATTCCTCGTCTGCGGCTTCAAATCCCAAGTCTACTTGGTAATTTTGCCCCTCGTAGGCAAAGCCGCAGCGAGTGCCCTCCGGCAGAGATGCTCGAAAGCGATAGCGGTTTGAACCTAAATTTTGCACCGCAACCGAGAGGGTGCAGCCCGGGAGCAGTTGGATTTGCTCGCTAGTTAGCTTTTCGAGCAATTCCCGATTGCTCCCAGCTCCCTTGACGGCTGCAATGTCCTTAAACATATAATACTGAGCTTCTATCTCTCCGGGCGCTGTCTTCACGGGTCTCAGTTGCACGATGCGCGGGCGGTAGGGCTTGTCTAGTTCCAGAATGTTCGCTTGTTCGGCAAACAGCGCAATGCTGGGTTCGTCGAATAGACGCACCGGCAGGGGTCTTTGCCAAAAACGAAGGTGGACGTACCACGCTGGGTCTGCTAGCGCTTGTTCCCGATTGTCAAATTCGCCCGCCATGTACTGGGCTAAAGCTTTTAATTCAGGAGAAATTGTCATGTTTGTTTGATTTTTGAGGGTTTTAGCTTGACAATTACAAAAAATTGTGGTGATCAAAAGAGCGGGGTCGATCGACTCAGAAGATTAGATGTTTGACCGATCCCAGCTAAGCTATGATTGTAAACGTACTTGGGTTTTGCCCTGGTAGCGCGACAAATTAATTGTTGCTGCCGATCGCAGGTAAAATCTTATCGATAAAATTTAGCCTCGCTGTCTCGGCCGCACCGCTAAAAAACTGGCCATTTGGTCAGCGCGCTCCCCAATAGACTCCCCGACTTGACTCACGCCGCACCGTCCCAGGCCGCTGCTGCAAAATTATTTATCTATAAGACTCAGGTGAACAATAACCGTACTGTTTCAGATACTAAGCGAAGTTTCTATACGATTCACACTCGACCGATTAACTCAATTTACCGTCGAGTGGTGGAAGAGTTGATGGTAGAAATGCACTTGCTTTCGGCGAATGTCGATTTTCAATACGATCCGATTTATGCTTTGGGCGTGGTGACAGCTTTCGATCAATTCATGCTTGGGTACGCCCCAGAAGCAGACAGACTTTCGATTTTTAACGCTTTGTGCAAATCCCTAGAAGACGATCCCGATCGCTACAAACGTGACGCTCACCGCTTGGAAAGCTTGGCAGAGCGACTTTCGGGCCCAGAATTGGTGTCGTGGCTCGATCGCTCCACTAGCTTTGAAGATACAGGAGATTTGCAAGCATCGTTAGCGGCGATCGCCAGCAACGCTCAATTTAAGTACAGTCGCTTATTCGCGATCGGCTTGTTCTCGCTGTTAGAAAAAGCTGACGCCGAGATGGTAAAAAACCCAGAAACTCGCAACGACGCGATCGCCAAAGTCAGCGCTGCCTTGCACCTGCCTGAAGACAAAGTTAGCAAAGATTTAGATTTGTACCGCAGCAATTTGGAAAAAATGGTGCAAGCGCGAATAGTGCTTCAAGATGTCATCCAAGCGGAGCGCAAAAAACGGGAAAAGCGAGACACCAAAGTTAGCGCCAGCCCGACTGCCGACTCATCTGACAGCAGCAATTAATCGTTGGCAGCCAAAAGCAAGAGTTTATTTATTTTATAAAACAAATAGATTAAACTCTTAAATTTAAATTTTTTGTTGAACTCTGACAGATGCCTTGTGCCTTGAGATAAATGTTGGTGGCTCAACAACTAAAAGTCCCGCTTTTTCAAAAAAGCGGGATTCACTTAACTAGCCAAGTGAGCGGTTGGTGGCGGTACTAAGGCTGCGGCTCAAAATTAGTGGCGTTAGCTTGCAGCCAAGTGCTTAGCTGTGAAAGAACTTCGTTTCCAGAAGACTTGCCCAAAGCTGTGGGGTTTGGGGTGTCTGGCCTGTCCAAGTTGCGGGCGATCGCTGAGTTGACTTCTTTGGAAATCAAATCGTGAAGTTGCTCTTTAGCCCTAGCCCTTTGAAAGTGAGCTCCCTCTTCCGTCGTAGCGTACAAAGGTGGCAGCCTATTTAAAGCATAAGCCGCAATATCTCCCACATCCAGACTCAGGTCGCTCGTCGCCTCAATGTCGGCAACCCTAGCGATCGCATCGCTCAGCACCAACTCTTCCATGACGTTGATGAACTGTTTGCGTGGCAACACCACAACTTCCCCGGTCAACAAAGCTCCCATCAGGCGATCGAGAGCCATGTACTCTTCGATCGACAATTCCGAAGCCGTATTGCAGATTCGTCCCACCTCAGCTTCCATAGACGGCGTTAAATAGCCATCTTGCAAAGCCTGTTCCACAATTTTTTCAATACTCATATATGCTTCCCGCTCAACGGCATCATTAATACAGTTTTGTTTTGTAAAGACGCGATTGCTGGCGTCTTGAGATTCGAGTTTTCAGGGTAGAGTTGAGCATTTTCATACAAATCCTAACTCAATATCGATCGCCTACAACAGTTATCGGGCCACCCCAGCCACAAACTTACCCCATAATTGACGGCTTTATTCGTCAAAATAGGTAAAAATTGCTACTCAACTCCCTGAAGCCGCCAAGGAACCGGATCGACGGACTGTCCGTGCACGTACAGTCCCCAGTGGAGGTGAGGGCCTGTCGAAGCCCCGGTAGACCCCAAAGCGCCGATTACTTGACCGGCTTTGACGAATTCGCCCTCTCTAACATCAATCCGACTCAGGTGCATCAAAATACTTGCTACCCCTTGACCGTGATCGATACCTACGACATTCCCGTGGATTTTAAAGCCTTGGGATTCGCGTCCCACCAGAGACACCCGACCGGCCGCCGGTGCGACTACAGGAGAACCATAATCACCAGCGTAATCGACGCCGCGGTGGTAGTAGTCTTTAGCAAATACTCCATTATAGTATCGGCGCACGCCGTAAATAGTGGTAATTTCGCCGGAGTTGGGGCGCAACAATTTGCCGTCCCAGAATTTTTGGGGTGTCACGAGTGCTTTAAAGGCGTCTACGCGATCGAATTCGGCATCCGTACCTTCCCCGTCTTTACCCGGAGGTAGCCAGATTGACTGAGTGGGAAAATCTCGATCGCGCACTTGCACATTCAACTTCTGCACTTGTCCGTCACCCGAGACTTGCAGAAGGCGAGCACCAGCCTTCTCTAGCGGAGTTGTCGGTAGCAGGGCCCGAAAGCGATTATTGCCGATCGGAAAAGCTGGGTAATTTTTTTGCAGTACAGAAACCGTGGGAGTCGAGCTGCTACTATTTACCTGAATAATTACTGACAGCGTATCTCCCAGTTCGGGATTTGCCGGTGTCACCTGCACCTGCAAAGCTTGCACGGGCGATACCAGACTGAGAATGCTGGCAATAATTCCCCCACTGACGATCGACCTTTTCATGCTTGTTCTCAACAGCTTACACTCCCAAATAGCACCTACAACTATTTCCGTAATTGACTTGGAGTTAGCTTGATTCACAGTCGTTGTCATCACCGAGATCCTCAATCTTTGTCCAGCTAATGTTACACAAAGCTCCTAAGTTTATCACGCTCTCGACCTAAAAAGTCAAGGAATATTAAGCTGACACACAGTAG
The DNA here is from genome assembly GCF_013299165.1 of Microcoleus sp. bin38.metabat.b11b12b14.051. Lineage (NCBI taxonomy): Bacteria > Bacillati > Cyanobacteriota > Cyanophyceae > Oscillatoriales > Microcoleaceae > Microcoleus > Microcoleus sp. bin38.metabat.b11b12b14.051. The sequence continues at coordinate 11,346 of NZ_JAAFKD010000017.1, read as the reverse complement.
ATAAATGTAGCTTATGAAAGCGCAAAGCATAACGAATTATTTGTCTGCTTTTTAGGTGGCTGCGTCAGTTGTGAATATTTGACATAGCTATTCAGTAAATGCCACATTGGTTAATCGTACAGAGGTTAAAATGCCATGCCAAACGAGCCAAATCAACCTAGAGAATATGATGCCGTCCTCGGCAGTCAAAATTCAACTCCCATCGATGCGGCTGTTCTAGGAGGAATTGCAGGTGTTAAAAGCCGCTTAGCCTCGCCCGCGATCGAAGTGAGAATCGCTGGACTGTCCCAAGCGCTGAAATACGGAGAAAACGGTTTAGATTTGATCTTCCTTCAAGGACTGGAAGATAAATCACCGAAAGTAAAATTTGCAGCCTATAATCTGCTGAAAGCTCAAGCTGAATTTAAGGCAAAATTGAAATTAAATGATTTTTTTTATAGCTTTAAGTTTGAGGTCATCAGAGTAGATAAGCAGGGCATAGCAATCAGCCGTCGCGTTAAGTCGGCTCAATCTTTTATCGAAGACTTAGGTGACTCAACAGCGATCGACATGGTTTATATTCCGGGTGACACATTCCAGATGGGTGGCTCAGATGACTCACGTTCCGTACAACGGCGAGTAACGATCGAACCTTTTTTTATGGGGAAATATACCGTTACCCAAGAACAGTGGAAAAAGGTAATGGAAAAGGGTTCATACTATTTTCAAGGAGGTAAATGACCAGCCGAATCAGTATCATGGGATGAATCTGTGGAATTTTGCGATCGGCTTACTAAAAAAACAGGCAATAGTTATCGTTTACCTTCTGAAGCAGAATGGGAATATGCTTGTCGTGCGGGAACGACGACACGTTTCTTTTTTGGTGATAAAATCACACATGATTTGGTTAACACTGGATTTGACTTAAATATGTGGTGTTATCTGGAGACTTGTTGGGGTCATCCTGATTACTATACTTGTACAGATTATCGCGAACACACACTTGATGTAGGGCAGTTTTATCCTAATGGTTTTGGGCTGTTTGATATGCACGGAAATGTTTGGGAATGGTGCAGCGATCCCTACCACTCTAACTATAACGGTGCCCCTTCTGACGGAAGTTCCTGGGAAATAGGTGGAGAAGAGAATCAACGGATGTTGCGTGGAGGTTCTTGGAATAGTAATAGCTGCCAGTGCTCTAGTTCGTATCGTCACCATCTCTCGCGGGACAGCGGGAAGATGGGCATTGGTTTTCGTGTTGTTGTCGGCCTTGGATGAATAATTTCTCCACACAATAGAATGTGCGTCGCTATCTACAATCTTCAAATTCCATTTCTCATCTCACAGAGAGACCCACGCTACACAAACGACAATAAACGTACACCATGATAAAGCCGCTCAATACAAAAAAGTAATCAACACCACTCCATCCAGCCTGAAATAGATTAAAAAAAGTAACTTGATTTAATCTCTCCGTACTCATCTGGTTGATGTGAAACATTACCACCAATAAAGCTGCAATCCCTCGATAAACCTGCAAGAGATTAAGCTTTTTGTGAGCATTTGAACTCTTTGTCATGAGAAAATACCTTGTTCAAGAGTGGCAGTTGGGCTGGCTACTCAACTATAATCAACACTCTCAACCTAGTCAACACATTAAACACTATAATATAACTTTACACTTTTTTCATAAAGTTGTGCAAGAAGACTTCCGACTGATCGTTGACTTAGTTCTAGTTCTCGCTGCTGCCGCAGCAGGAGGACTCTTTGCATCGCTATTGCGACAACCGGTAATTCTCGGATACCTTCTGGGAGGGATCGTAGTTGGGCCGGCTGGTTTGGGGTTGATCAAAGAATTAATTCAGGTAGATACCCTAGCTGAATTCGGCGTTGCCTTTCTGTTGTTTGCCTTGGGAGTAGAGTTTTCCTTTGCCGAACTCCAAAAAGTTAAAGCGATTAGTTTGGGCGGCGGGGGTTTGCAAATTGTGCTGACGATCGCCTTTACTACTGCAATTTCCTTGGGTGTAGGCTGGGTACAATCCCCCGCCCAAGGCGTGTTTTTAGGGGCGATTCTGTCGCTTTCCTCGACAGCAGTTGTACTCAAGTGCTTGATGGAACGCAACGAAGGCGGTACTTCCCACGGTCAAGTCATGCTGGGAATCTTGGTAGTGCAAGATTTGGCCTTGGGGCTAATGCTGGCAGTTTTGCCGGCACTCAATCAGCCCGCAGAGGCGATCGGCATGACGGTAGCCTGGGCACTGTTGCGGATCGGGTTATTTGCTGCCGGTGCAGTCGTCGCGGGCATTTGGATTGTCCCGCAATTGCTGCGCTACCTCGCACAAACAGAAAGCCGTGAACTGTTTTTGCTGGGAGTTGTGGTTTTGGCTTTAAGCATTGCGCTGCTGACAGAATATTTGGGTTTCTCGATCGAAATGGGCGCATTTGTAGCAGGCTTGATGATTTCTGAGGTGGAATATGCCGACCAAACTCTAACTTATGTTGAGCCTTTGCGAGATATTTTTGCATCCCTATTTTTTGTCACCATCGGAATGTTAATCGACCCGGTGTTTCTCTGGAACCATCTAGAGTTAATTCTGGGACTGGTATTTATAGTATTTGTCGGCAAATTCTTGATTATAACGCCGATTGTCCGACTATTTGGCTATCCCCTAAAAACAGCATTAATCACAGGTTTGGGCTTAGCTCAAATCGGAGAATTCTCCTTTGTACTAGCTAGTTCCGGCCAAGCTATGGGACTGGTTTCGCGAAATGTTTACCTATTAATCTTAGGAACAACGGCAGTCACTTTGGTACTGACGCCGTTTGTATTGAGAAGCGTGCCGCAGTTATTCAAATGGGCGGAAAATTTCGGGCCTTTGCAGCGCTATTTTGACGAAACATCTCAACCAGTCGAAATAGCTGAAACTTTGCCTGAACAAAATCATGTTGTGGTTTGTGGCTACGGGCGAGTTGGCAGAAATTTAGTCAAAATGCTGCAAAGTCGCAACTGTTCAATTGTCGTGATCGATGAGTCGGAAAGCAGAATTCAAGAGTGCAGAGTGTTAGGAATTCCTTACATTTACGGGAATGCTGCCAGCTTGCACGTATTGGAAGCCGCTGGGGTAGAACGCGCCAAGGCAATGGCGGTGACGCTTCCCGATCCTATGAGCACTCGTTTGTGTCTGAAGCGGGCTTTAGAATTAGTCCCGGATTTGGATATCGTGGTGCGCGCCAACAAAGATAAAGATATCGAACTGCTTTACCAACTGGGGGCTTGGGAAGTTGTGCAACCGGAGTTTGAGGCGAGTTTAGAACTGTCAGCCCACTTGCTGGCGGGTATGGGTTTGTCAGCAATGGCGATTGGGCGAGAAATCCAGCAAATTCGCAGCAGCCGCTATCTGGAATTGCGGCCGGCGCGGGAACCTTTGGCGGTTTCGCGGGATTTGAAAGTAGCGGTTCGAGATCTCAACAGCGATTGGTACAACTTGCCGGAGGGTTCTCCATTCGCCGGGATGACTCTGGAAGAAACTAACTTGCGGCAGTTGACAGGGGTCAGCGTAATGGCGATCGTCCGCGAAGATGGCGACGAAATTGATTATCCTAACGGGAAGGCTGCTTTGCTCTCGGGCGATCGACTTTTGGTAGTCGGTGAACCGGAAGAACTAATCAGTTTTGAGTTACTGGCGAAGGGCGAAGTTGCAGTGCCGCAGGGCAACAGTTCTTGTCAGTGGCTGAGGCTGCCAGCAAACAGCCCTTGGGTGGGTCAAAAACTCTCAGAGGTTGATTTGCTGACTCAGTACGGGGTGCAGGTGCGGGCGATCCGCCGGGAAGGGAAGTTTACTCGCTGGCCCGAGGGAACTACTGATTTGCAAGAGGGCGATCGTTTGCTGCTGTGCGGCGGCTTCTACGAGATCGGCTTGATGCAGCGGACGGCGGCCTCGCCTCCGGTGCCACAACCTGCCTTAAAGCTACCTTTTGTCACCGCCCAAGTCAGCGAAAAGTTGTTTAGTGATTAGTTATGGGGCATGGGGCATGGGGCATCTCGCCCTGAGCGAAGTCGAAGGGTGGGGCATGGGGCATGGGGCATGGGGCATTGGGCATGGGGCATCTCGCCCTGAGCGAAGTCGAAGGGTGGGGCATGGGGCATGGGGCATGGGGCAAACAGGCCAAACAGGTCATTGGTCAGAAGGAAGAGGGAATATTTTTTCCGTCTCCCCTTCTCCCTGTCTCCCCGTCTCCCCCTCTCCTCACCCGTTGGGTTTGATATAGGCAATTGCCGATCGCGAGATCAGAATTTGTGTTTCTGAGGCATCGACGAGGCAAATGCAGCTATGATCCTGCCAAAAAATTCTGCCGGCTAGCGAGTCGCCGGTCATGAGTTTAATTTCTACCTGTTCTTTGTCTTTGATGTAGCTTTGTATTAGTCGAACACTGGGCAATCCGGTCTCAAATTCTGACATAGTGGAAAATGGGTAAATTGGTCATTGGGCAAACAGGGCATGGGGCATGGGGCATGGGGCATGGGGCATGGGGCATTGGCCAAACAGGGCATGGGGCATTGGCCAAACAGGGCATGGGGCATTGGGCATTGGCCATTAGTCATTAGTCTTTGGTGGCCAACTGAGGAGTGAGGACTTAGGACTAATGACATCCGGGCGGGACGCAAGGGGCAAATGACTAAAGAATTAATGACTTACGCAAGTGTATCAACTAATTAGTTTTAACCAACAGAGGTTTGTTTTTATGCCGATCGAGTTTGCGAAGTATCACGGATTGGGCAATGATTTTATTCTGATTGACAACCGCCACTCCTCAGAACCAGTTTTAACACCAGAACAAGCTGTGTCCGTGTGCGATCGACATTTCGGGATTGGCGCAGACGGTGTAATCTTTGCGCTACCGGGTCAAAACGGCACTGACTATACGATGCGGATTTTTAACTCCGACGGTTCGGAACCGGAAATGTGCGGCAACGGAATTCGCTGTTTGGCTAAGTTTATTGCCGATTTGGAAGGTGAGAAGGCGAAAACAGAGTATCGCATCCACACTCTGGCGGGTGTGATTAGCCCTGAATTGCTTGTTGACGGTCAAGTTAAGGTGGATATGGGAGTTCCCCGGCTGCTGGCTGCGGAAATTCCGACAACTTTAGCCGCACCTGATGCCAAAGTTATAGATGTGCCGATCGAAGTTGCTGATAAATCTTGGTCTGTTACCTGCGTCAGCATGGGAAATCCTCACTGCATTACCTTTGTAGACGATGTTTCGGCTGTTGCTTTAGAAACTGTCGGCCCTCAATTCGAGAACAATCCAGCTTTCCCGCAGCGTATAAATACGGAATTTATTCAAGTAATACGACGAGACTATGTAAAAATGCGGGTGTGGGAAAGGGGCGCAGGTGTTACTCTAGCTTGTGGGACTGGTGCTTGTGCTTCTGTGGTGGCTGGAGTGTTGGTCGGAAAGTGCGATCGAACAACTGCTGTTGAACTCCCCGGCGGCGTTTTGGAAATCGAATGGGCAGAAGTTTCTGGGCGGATTTACATGACTGGGCCAGCCAAGCGAGTATTTACTGGTTGTCAGTTGACAGTTGACAGTTGACAGTGGTCATTGGTCATTAGTCATTAGTCATTGGTGATCAGTCATCAGTCATTTTACCCGCTTGCGAAGCCGAAGGGTGGTCATCAGTCAATGGTCATTGGTCATTAGTTATTGGTCAGAAGGAGTTTTTTGGGGAATTGACAAACAAGGAAAAGTATTGAATTCAAAATTTTTCTTTAATTATGAATAATGCTGAATGACTAATGGCTTGCACCTTCAAAAGTCATCGGCTGAACACTAATGACAAATGACAAACGACAAATGACAAATGACTGATGACTAATGACTAATGACTAATGACTAAAATCTAAAATCTAAAATCTAAAATCTAAAATTTACTAGGTGGATGTGCATGGCTGGAGGTATTTATCTGATTCAGGACGACGACAGGCTGGTAGAAATGATGGAGCAGCCCTACGACTCGGAAGACCAGTTACAAGACTTGCTTGTAACTTATCCTAATCTGATCGCGGGAGACCAAATCGATCGCGCGACGGCGCGGAAGTGGCTGTTAATTTCGCGGGAATCAGCAGTGCCCACCGATGAAGAAAGTGCCGTCCAGTGGTCGCTGGATCATTTGTTTCTAGACCAAAATGCAGTTCCTACTTTAGTGGATGTCCGGCGCACTCCTAATGCTGCACTCCGGCAAAAAGTTTTAGGTCAGTCGATCGACTATGCTGCTAATGCGTTGGTTTATTGGCCGATCGATTCAATTATTGCTTTGTTTGAAGCTAATTGTCGCGATCGGGGACGCGATCCAGAACACATTTTTGAAGAGTTTCTCGGTGCGGATGCTAATGAAGACCTATTTTGGCAAAAGGTTAAAACTAATTTGCAAGCGGGTAAAGTTCGCTTAGTATTTGTAGCAGACGAGATTTCGGCTGAAATGCGCCGCGTTGTGGAATTTCTCAACGAACAAATGGACCCGGTTGAAGTTTTGGCACTCGAAATTAAGCAGTATGTAAGTGAAGACGGTTTGAAAACATTGGTTCCCAGAGTAATCGGTCAGACCGCCGAAGCACAGCAGAAAAAATCCAGTGCCACGCGCGAAAGAAGGCGCTGGGATGAATCGTCATTTTTTGCAGAAATCAAAGCTAGACGGGGCGCAGACGAGGCGCAAATCGCAAGAGCAATTTACCTTTGGGCGAAAACTCAAGAACCCGAAATTCAAATCCATTGGGGAACGGGGGATGCTTACGGCGGTTTCGCAGCACAATTGCATCATAAGGGAAGAAAGCCATATCAGTTATTCACTGTAGATATTGCTGGCAGAATGGAAATTTCTGCTGACAATTACGGTTCCGGGCCGCCGTTTAATGCTGAGCAAAATTGGCTGGAATTGAGAAATAAGCTAAGTTCGATCGGTCTCTCACTACCTAAAGAACCTGGAGAAAAAAGGTCTCCGAGTCTGGCTTTATCTACTTTGGAAGACGAATTTGCCCTCCAGCAAGTTATGGAAACTTTTAACTGGGTAGTTGACAAAATCAAAAGTTTATAGTCGTCATTTGTAGGGTTTGTAGTGAGGACTTTAGTCCGCATCCATCCCAGGACGAAAGTCCTCACAGAACCACTTTTATTAGGGGGAATTGCTTGTTGCCAGGCTCTGCGAAATCAGGGGAAATCGGTCGGAAGAGCATTTTTTTAACTCCCGACTTATAGGAGAGAGGACTGTAGGAAGTGTTTAAGTTATTAAATTTTCGTTTCTTAGTCCTTTTATGGATGCGGACTAAAGTCCGCACTACAAACCGTTTTTGTTGTGGTAATCGACCGGACACGATCTGACTGATGGCTGCCGACTACTGATAGCGAATGTTGGCTTGTTTCAAGCGTCTCAAAGCTTCTCCCAGCCGATCGCAATCTGCAATCAAACTCACCCTCACATATCCTTCGCCGCCAGGGCCGAAAGCATTACCAGGAGTGACAACAACACCAGTTTGCTGCAAAATATTCAAGGCAAAATCCGTCGAACTCATGCCCGGAGTACAAGGAACCCAAAGATACATTGCAGCCAGAGGTTTAGGAATATTCCAGCCCAATTGGGCTAATCCTTCAACCATAAAATCGCGGCGAGTGCGGTAGCGTTCCTGCACTTCGTGTAAGTAACTGTCGGGTAATTGCAGTGCAGTTTCTGCTGCTGCTTGCAAGGCGGAAAATATACCGTAATCTAAGTTAGTTTTTAAGGTACGCAAACCTTGAATTATCTTGCTATTTCCTACCACAAAACCGACTCGCCAGCCGGCCATATTATAGGTTTTTGACATGGTGTGAAATTCGACGCCGATTTCTTTGCCGCCGGGAATTTCTAACAAACTTGTCGGTTGATACCCGTCAAAAGCTAATTCGGCGTAACACAAGTCATGAACCAGCAAGATTTGATGTTTGTGGGCGAAAGCAACAATATCTTTATAAAATTCGCGGGGGGCAGTTGCTCCGGTCGGATTGCTGGGATAATTAAAGTAGAGAATTTTTGCTTGTTCGGCTACGCTGTCGGGAATAGAACCTAAGTCAATTACCCAGCCATTCTCTGGCTTGAGGATGATGTTGTGAACTTTGGCACCGGCGATGATGGGGCCGCGAAATAATACGGGATAAGCGGGACTTGGTACTAATACTACGTCGCCGGGATTGATATAGGCGATCGCAAAGTGTGCTAAACCTTCTTTTGAACCCAATAAAGGCAATGCTTCGCCTTCTGGATCTAGTTCAACATTGTAGCGGCGGCTGTACCATTTAGTAATTGTGCGGCGGAAACTGGCAGTTCCTTCAAAGGGTGGATAGCCATGATTTGCAGGATTTTGGATAGCTGCGACGGCGGCTTCTACTATCGGTTGCGGAGTCGCACCGTCGGGGTTTCCCATTCCTAAGTCTATCAGGTCGAGTCCTTGTTCGCGGGCGCGGGCTTTGAGTTCATCGAGACGGGCAAATACGTAGGGCGGTAGTTTTTGCAACCTGTCAGCAGGGCTAATCCAATCCAATGTCATTTGTTGTGTATCAGTTATTAGTTGTTTTCCGGGTTTGTAGTAAGGACTTTAGTCCTCTCTAACACAATACGGTTCAATTAATTTAACAGTGTTTATTCCCCGGAGATCCCCCTAAATCCCCCTTAAGAAGGGGGACTTTGAGAATACTCTTGTCCCCCCCTTAAGAAGGGGGGCTAGGGGGGATCTGTCTTAGGGGACTTTGAGAATACTCTTGTCCCCCCCTTAAGAAGGGGGGCTAGGGGGGATCTGTCTTAATGGAACCGTATTGCTTTCTAAAACAGTTTGTAGCCAGGACTTTAGTCCTTAACTACAAACTGTTTTAATGCTTAATTTTCAATTCTCCCACAGGTGCGGTAGTAGAAACCATCGCCGCCATTAATTGTTCGGGAACGACTTTAAATGGCAGTCTGTGGATGTCGGAATTGGGATTGCAAGCTATTTCGGCGGCGCGCTGTAATTGTGTGAGGCTAACGTCTCCGAGTCCTAAATTGTCTAAAGTTTGAGGCAATCCAATCTCAGTGTAGAATTTTAGTAGTTGCTGTCTGGCGGTGGCTGCGAGTTGATTGTTTTGCAGCATTTCTTCTAGTCGCAGTTGCACTAAAATGCCGTAGGCGACTTTTTCGCCGTGCAATGTGCCGTGACTTGCTAATAGATGAGTTAGGCCGTTGTGGACGGCGTGGGCGGCGACGGTGCGACACCCGGCCCCGCCGATTCCTCCGATTACTCCTGCTAGCAATACGGCGGCATCTGTGACTTCTTGCCAGGTTTCGCTACCGGGTTCTTTGAGGGCGGCGGCTGATTTTTGGAACAGGATATCTCGTAATATTCTAGCTTGTTGGACGGCGGCGATTATCATGGTTTGTTCGGAGTGTCCGCTGCTGACTGATGCTTCGTACCATTTGGCGATCGCATCTCCGATTCCTGCTACTAATGTCCGCTGCGGTGCAGTTTGAATTAAGCCGTAGTCCAGGATTAATAAATCGGGACATCTGGCTAATGTGACATCGTATTGAAATGCACCTTGTTCGGAATAAATGTTAGAAAGGGCTGTCCAAGCAGCACAGGTGGCTGCTGATGTGGGGATGGTGACGATCGCCATTTTGCACTGATGGGCGACAAGTTTGGCTGCATCTAAGGCTTTGCCGCCGCCGACGCCGATGATGAAGTCGGCTTTGTGGCTTTGGACAGCTTCGCGGAGGGTTTCGAGGCTGGTTTCGCTGCAATCCTTGCCGTAGGCTGTGTACGCGGATTGTAGGGGCGATGCCCCCGTGCTCGCCCTCGCCCCGCCTTCGAGGATTGGTTGCAGGTAGGGTTGGGCGGCGGCGAGGGAGTTGCTACCGCCGACAATTAAGGGCCGCTTTCCGAAACGGGCGATCGCATCTCCGGCTTGTGCGAGGGCGTTTTGACCCCGCAATACACAGGCGGGAGCAATTGTCAAGGAATAAATTGCAGTAGGGGCGGCGGTTTTGGTGCTTTGGGTGTGAGTCATCGAACCACTGGATAAGTGACGGGAAGGTTGACTGTACCAGGATTGCTGGATTTTATAGAATAACTCTAACTCGTCTTGGGCGATCGGGTAAGTTTTGTAAAGTTTTTATTAAGTATTGTGGTTGGGCATGGGCTGGGGGAGTTGAAGGGCGATCGGTATGATAAATTTACGGCAAAGCGAGGATGAAACCGATGACTCAAACTTTTCAAGACTTATCCACACAACAATTCGCTGACTTACCGGTGTTTCCAGGGACAAGTTGGGTTGTGTTAGCTGAGCCTGTACCGCAAGGCTCGATTCATCGGTTGAAGATGAAGCAAGGTACAATTATTCCAGTTCATACCCATCCGGCTGATGAGTATGTGTTTGTAGTTTCGGGTAGTCTTAAAACAGGCGATCGAGTGTGTGAAGCGGGATGCTTTTGGACAACGCCGAAAGGAACAAAACAGGGAGCGCACGAAGCGTTAACCGATGTAGAATTAATCACGATTCGTCTGGGAGCAATGGGAGAATTTGAATCAACATTAGGATGAATGAGATAGCTATGCAGCTAAATATCGCTAGTATATCGATATTTATTTCTCAGAATATGTGACATTAAATTGCACCCAAATCCCAAAAACATGACATTGAGCAAACCTACTATGCTGTCGATCGCTCTTTTATTAGTGCTAGGAAGCTCAATTATTCTCAATATTCTGCTGTTCAGTCGAGCCAAACAGTATTATCGCGAACTGAATCAAACTCGTTTAGATCCTCTGGGATTGAACGACCATCCTATCGATGCCCAGCCAGTTACTAATACCAAGCAAACCCGTGTGGTTTTCTTTGGTGACTCCAGGGCCGCCAGTTGGATAGCACCTAATCTCAATCAATATGAGTTCATCAACCGGGGAATTGGCTCTCAAACGTCTGTTCAAACTCTCCAGAGATTTACCTATCATGTGAGTTCCTTAAAACCCAAAATCATCATCATCCAAGTTGGTGTCAACGATTTGAAAACAATTCCCTTGTTTCCTGAACGCAGAAATGCGATCGTTGCCAATTGTCAAGGTAGTATTAAACGAATTGTCGAAGAATCTAGGAAGTTAGGTGCAGTAGTAATCGTGACTACTATTTTCCCCGTCGGAGAAGTGCCACTAGAACGCAAGGTGTTTTGGTCTGATGACATAAGTCGGGCAATTAAAGAAGTAAATGCCTACATCGCCACCTTAGCTGAAGAGAAAACTATCGTGTTTGATACCTTCCCTATTCTTGGCGATAGTCAGGGCATGATATTGCCGAAATATAGACGCGACGAAC